>RFZT01000029.1 GCA_009920585.1 bacterium | reverse complement strand
ACGAGAGGTGATCCAACTAGAATAGGACTATCCGGCCAAAATCCGACCCCAGAAGCAAAGTAGCGAATGAATTGAAGGTGAATCGAGATGTCACCGAGATTATTCGGCGAGAGGACGCGCCATTCGTCCCCGACACTATATATTAGCCAGATAAAAGCTCTCAGCGAGGCCAGAGCGAATATGGCGAGAAGGAGAATGTCCCAAGCAGTGGGCTTCGGGGCAATCTTCTCTCGAACGAACCCCGCATAGAAAGCGGCTGCCATTGCTCCAAGTGCTATGGAAAGGTGTGCACCAGTCGCAGATAGTCCGCCGGCTGCAAACGCCCATCCCATGGCGCTCGAGACAGCAACGGCGACGAGGACGAGGAGTCCCGTCATGGTGCGTCCAACGTAGCTCATGGTTCGACGTTCGCTTTTGGAATGATGTTCGGTTCGGTGCCTAGTATTTTAGAAAACCGCTCGGCGGAAAGGTAGGCTGTGCAGTCATCCTGTCCGCTACGCAGCCGGAACGGAATCTTATGGAAGGGCTTTGCGAAGTTTTTTTCCGTGGCGGCTTCCATCGAGGTATCCACGATCACAAAGTCACAGTCCCAATCCGTCGGCATCGAATCTTTTTTGTAATACCCGACCCGAGTGAAATCTCCGAGCATCCACGGTAATGGATAGTAGCTGTCGAGGATGATGGAGCCCTTCATTTGGTAGCCATCGGGTTGAGATTTGGCGGCAGTGAGGACGGGATCAGTGAATTTCCGTATGTCTTCTAACGTTTGCACGTAGACGTAGGGCTCGCTGTCATCTGTATAAACAAAAAAGTTAAGACGGATCGAGGCCCACAGCGAAACGACTAGAAGCGGTACGGCAATGAGCCAGACGCGGCGGCGGGCACAACGATCGGCCCACTCCTTAAGCAGCGCACCTAGCATCAGATAAAAAGGCCAGATGATAGAAATGATGCACCATGGCGTTTTGTAGGAAATGAGAGAGTAGGCCAGCAAAGTGCCGGTGGATGCTATAGCTGTGTAGCGTAACCGAGCGTCAGAGGGCCCCATGTAGCGCAGACACGCAATCACTCCTGCTAGCGCGGGCCACTCGTAGCGGGCCATGATGGCGATCCAATAGTAATTGAGCGGGCCAACGAGATCGTAAGCGGTCTTGTGATGTCCGGCCGAGTCCACGCCAGTCTTCACCCACACCGTGAAGGTCTGATAAAGCCCACGCAGTGCACCAAAGTCCCGAAATGTGCCGGAATAGAAAAAGGTGATGAGCAAGGCCGCGAGGCCAACGCCCAGAATCACATCATCGCGTCTCCATTTTTGAAGAGCCACGGGAAAGGCTGGGCGTGAGGGGACGAGATATTGCCAAACCCACAAAACGAAGCAGGCAATAGCGAAGCAGCCGAGATGCACAAGGTAGGTTTCCTTTGTAAGAATCAATCCAGTTGCCGCAGCAATGAGTGTAAAGAAATCGCGCCGTCTTCCGTTTTGCCAGAGGCCCAGCAGAGCGTGGAGGAACAAAATGGAAAATAAAACCTGCCAACTTTCGTGGATGGAATAACGGCCGTAGAAAATGAGCCCCGGCGAAATGGCCATTGCCAATGCGGCCAGTCGAGCAACGCCCGTGCCAAAAAACTCACGGAACCGCAGCATCGCGATCACGCAAAGCACGCTGGCGAGGATCGCAGGGAGTCGCAATGCCCAAACCTCACGTCCGAAGAGGGTCTGTGATAAGAAAACAGCGTAAAAATGGATTGGTCCGTGGTAGTTAGTCGGGTCGTAGCGGTAATACCCTGTGGCCGTCATTTGATCCGCAAACCAGCCGTTGATGCCCTCGTCAAAATGAGGGGGCTTGATTTCTATGAGCCAGCAACGCAGAACAAGTGCGATGCAAACAATCACAATCCCTGGCCATGGACTTTTTTCGAATCTAGCGGTCACGATGTTGAATTAAACCCTCCAGCCATGACCAATCAAGCGCCGTGCGTCAGTATTGTCATTCCTGCAAAAAACGAGGCCGTTCGTTTGCCGCCTTCGATTCGACAAATTCGTAGCACATTTCCAGATGAGGCATGGGAGTTTATCATTGTGATCGAATTGAGTACTGATGGCACCGAGGCGGCCGTACGTGATGCTATTGGTGGAGATCCTCGCTTTGTCGTTATCGCCAATCCCGTCGCTCGAGGAAAAGGCTACGCTGTCAAAACGGGAATGCTTCGAGCCCGTGGCGATGTGGTTTTTTTCATGGATGCGGATCTCAGCGTGCCCTTGGGGTATATCCCGCAGTTTTTAAATCATGCGGCGGAAGCCGACGTGCTTGTCGGCAGTCGTCGCCATCCGGGCAGTATTATTCGAGTGCATCAGTCCTTCACTCGCGAGTTCTCCGGCCGAATGTTCAATCTCGCACTGCGTCTGGCTGGGATCACCCGCTTGGCAGATACGCAATGCGGTTTCAAGGCATTCCGCCGAGATGCAGCGCAGTCTGTCTTCTCTAAGCTCGAGCAGGATGGATTTGGCTTTGATGTCGAAGCGTTGCTCCTAGCCAGTCAACTCGGGTTTCATGCTTTGGAGTTGCCTGTCGAGTGGGCGGACGTGAAGGGCTCGAAGGTTTCCTTCCTGTCGGGATTTGAGGCCCTGCGCGATGCAATCCTTGCGGCGGGCCGGATCAAGCGCAAATATCCGTCTCATGCCAACTCTCGGAGTTAACATCGACCATGTGGCGACCCTTCGCCAAGCACGCTATCGTGAGCAACCAGATAGCCACAATGCAGAACCGGATCCCGTGGCGGCAGCCCTTGTCGCTGAAATCGCGGGAGCATCCGGGATCACCGCCCACCTGCGCGAAGATCGCCGCCATATGCAGGATCGTGATATTTTTCTCCTTCGGGAAAAAATCACAACCAAGCTCAATTTTGAAATGGGTCTCTCGGAAGACATCCTTCGCGTCGCCTTGGCTTTGCGTCCGGAAGACGTCTGCCTTGTTCCCGAGAATCGCCTTGAGGTGACGACGGAGGGAGGGTTGGACTGTTGCGGACGTCGCGAAGTCCTCGCTCCCGCCATGGCCCGCTTACGCGAGATTGGAACTCGTATCAGTCTCTTTATCGATCCGGAGGAATCCCAGATCCGTACGGCAGCGGAGCTGGGTGCAGATTTTGTCGAACTTCACACCGGTGCCTATGCCAATACCAGTGGAGTTGCTCGCGCCAAGGAATTACAGAAGCTCATAGACGGGGCTGCGCTCGCCTGTGAGTTGGGGCTGAGAGTGAATGCGGGGCATGGACTCAACTACGAAAATACGACAGCCATTCTTGCTTTGCCTGGCCTCGAGGAACTCAATATCGGACACGCGATCATCTCTCGCGCTATTACTGTCGGGTTGCATTCCGCCGTTAGGGAAATGTGCGATCTTATCGCCAAGAAGTGAGGATGAAGGCGACCGGCTTCGACGCTTTTTTGGAGGGCGCTCTCGAGGAGATCGAGCTTGCTGGCCTTACCCGACGTCTCTCGCCGCTCGAAACCCCGCAACTTCCGCGAGTCACTCGTGAGAACGTGAAAGTGGTTAATTTTTCTTCCAACGATTATCTCGGCCTTGCTGCGAATCCGGATCTTCGTGATGCGGTTATGGCGGAATGGGAGCGAGGGGGATTCGGCGCCGGAGCCTCACGACTCATTTGTGGAACGATGGCCGCCCATGAGGAATTGGAAGAGGCTATTGCTCGTTTTAAGCGCACTCCAGCGGCCCTTTCATTTAGTAGTGGATACGCTGCGGCGATGGGGACAATTCCGGCCATCTGCGGAAAAGACGACGTCATCATATTGGATAAGCTATCGCATGCCTGTCTCATTGATGCCGCGCGATTGAGCGGAGCGATCTTGCGCGTATTTCCACATAATGATCTCAATAAGCTGGAGAGCCATTTAACGTGGGCTGCACGTAAACACCCTCAATCCCGCGTGCTGATCGTCGCTGAATCCGTTTACAGTATGGACGGAGATCTGGCGCCGCTGAGCGAGATGGTGAATTTGAAAGAACGCTTCGGCGCTTGGCTTTTTCTGGATGAAGCCCATGCCGTTGGTGTGCTTGGCCCGAGTGGAGGTGGATTAGCCGAGCAACTCGGCCTTGGCGACCGCATCGAGATCCAAATGGGAACTCTCGGTAAAGCCCTTGGGGCTCATGGAGCCTACATCGCAGGAAGTCGTGCCTTACGGGATTATTTGATCAATCGGGCGCGCAGTTTTATTTTTTCCACGGCACCACCTGCGCCTGTGGCCGCTGCCGCCACCAAAGCGATCGAGATATCACGCGCTCCTGAGGGGTCGCGTCTTAGAGAGTTGCTATGGGCAAATATCCGCAATCTCGCGGCAGTACTAGAAAGCCCCATGCCCGAGAGTGCGATTATTCCCCAAATTATCGGTCCAGAGATCAAGGCTACATCAGCCTCCACAGCTCTATTGAATAAGGGATTTCTCGTCCCGGCCATACGTTTTCCGACAGTGGCCAAAGGCGCTGCCAGGCTCAGATATACAGTCACCGCGAGTCATCGCCCTGATGAGATCCAGGCTCTCGGTGAGGCCTTGCGGAATTTGCAATTTACGGATTCTGAGTCTTCCGTCTGAGATTCTCATGCCCATCTTGGAATCTCGCTTTCAGCCCCCGTTTTATTTAAGGAACGGGCATTTGCAGACCATCTTGGGGGCGATTTTGCCGAGGCGGGCGCGAAGCGACATGGTCACGGAACGACTGGAATTGCCGGACGGAGATTTTCTCGATTTGGACTGGGCCAAGGCAGGGCATCGTCGATTGGCGATTCTTTCGCATGGACTTGAGGGAAGCTCAAAAAACAGTGACATTCGAGGGCTCTCCCTCGCCCTCAACCATGCCGGATGGGATACACTCGCTTGGAATTTTCGGGGATGCAGTGGGGAGTCGAATCGCAGCCTGCGATTTTATCACAGTGGTGAGACGGGCGATCTCACTTCAGTTATTAACCATGCCGCGCGCACTTACCCGAGCCTCGCGCTCGTGGGATTCAGCCTCGGTGGGAATATGATTTTGAAATATCTGGGGGAAGGGGGTGTTCACCCATCCATTCAGGTCGCAGTAGCCGTTTCCGCTCCGATTGACTTGGCCTCAAGTGCACGGGCGCTCGATCGCCGGCCAGGAAATCAAATCTACCTTCGCCGATTCATGAAAAGCCTAGCCGCGAAAGTTGAGGCCAAGGCTTTTCAGTTTCCGAACGAGATCGATGCCACAGGGGTTCGTGATATTCGGAGCTTTTCTATCTTTGATGACCGCTACACCGCGCGAATTCACGGGTTCCGCGATGCGGAAGATTATTGGCAGCAGTCCAGTGCGATCGGGTATCTGAATCGTCTTCCTATTCCGGCGCTGCTTCTGAATGCAAAGGATGACCCCTTTTTAAGCCCTGAGTCCTTCCCTTACGATGAAGCCCACAAAAATTCCTGCCTGTTTCTGGAGACGCCCGATGCAGGCGGTCATCTGGGTTTTGTCGATGGGAGAGGCTTTTGGATTGAGCGGCGGATACCTGAGTTTTTGAATCAAATCCTAGCGAAAGCGACGTAATTGGGAGATTTTCGTTCGCACGAGGTTTTGCGGACTTGCTACGGATTTCTCTTCGGTCAATGTGGTTCCCAATAATTGTCGATGGACACCGCGATTCTCCAATTTATCAATCACCAACTTGTCATTCCGTATCTCGATGTGGTGATGGCATCACTGAGTAGTTGGGCTGTTTGGTGGCCATTTTTTATTTTGGCCGCTGGTATTGGGCTTTTTATGGGTGGCTTCAAAGCTAGGGCGATGCTGGTTGTGATCGGACTTGCTGTCGGCGTGTCCGATGGATTGGTCTGTAAAAACCTCAAACACATCGCCGCGCGTCCAAGGCCCCATCAGGTTATTGCAGGAATCCGAACCATCGATCTTGAAAAGGCAACACCGCGCCTCCTTGCCATGGCCTTGCCTCTGCGTATCCGAGTTTCTGCTCCTGAGAACCCCGCTCTTAAGGGCAATTCGTTCCCCTCCTCGCATGCGTCAAACTGCTTTGCGATAGCCACAGTTTGTTTTCTTTTTTATCGTCGATGGGGGTGGATTGCCTTTTTACCAGCGGGGTTGGTGGCCATTAGCCGCGTGTATGTGGGGGTTCACTGGCCCTCGGATGTGTTGGTTGGGAGTCTGATTGGTGTGGTCTGTGGATGGATTTCTTTTTCGGTTTCCGCTTTTCTCTGGAGGCGGTTCGGACACAGAATAGTTCCAGCCATCCATGCAGCCCATCCTGATCTGATCGAATCGTGAAATCAAAAACCGTCTTCGTTTTTCTAGGTACACTCACCCTTCTGAGGTGTGTTTGGTTGGCTTTTCAGGGCATCGCGCCACCGGAAGCCTACTACTGGATGTGTGCCGATCGCCTTGCACCGGCTTTTTTTGATGGCCCGCCCGGCACAGCCCTTCTTGTTCATGGCTTGGGGATGCTCACGGGGGATTCTTTGAGTCTCATCCGTCTGGCTTGGCCTATTCTTGGATTTGCTGCGGCCTGGTGTGCTTGGTTGCTAGCCCGATCCTTGTTTGATGAGGCTATTGCTGGTTGGGTGGTGGTGGCGCTCAACGCCATTCCGGCTTTTAATGAACAATCGGTGACGATTGGTCCAATGATGCCGTCGCTCGTTCTGATACTTGCAGCGGCCTTAACTGTCGCTCAATCCCGAGAGGACATCACGATCAATTGGTATCTCGCGGCCGCATTCCTCTCACTTGCCGCGCTCTTCCGTTATGAGGCCCGATCTTTGAAAAGGATCGGAGTACAATCATCGCCTGTGCGACATTGGTTTTATTGCCCCTCGTTTTTTTGTGCGCTCCTCTGGCATGGAACGCGTCATTAGGGTGGGTGCCGATTGCGGGTGGGACTTTGCAAACGCTCTGGCATCCTCGTTTCTCCACATGGGGGCCCGAATTGGCTGAGTTTTTCAGGCTTTTCTCATTTGGGATGGGAATGGTGATCTTTGGTGGTTTCTTTTGGCTGATCAGGGCTTCGAGAAAAAGCGACGAATACCAGTTTCTGCTCGGCTTTTGTGCCCCTGGAGTGATTTGGGCGATTTACGCGTTTATCATCGGTGGGTCTATCGCGCCCGCCGCTTCCCTTGCCTTTATCCCGATTCTGATTTTCCTCAGTGCTCAAGGAATCCATCGGAGGTTCATGCCTGTGGTGGGAACCATCGTAGTCTGTTTAGCCCTTTTCTCATCGGCATTCATGCTGCGGCAATCTGGGGTGATGCGTGGGATGTGGGCAGCGATCGCCTCGGAAATGAACGTCGCCAGTCGTGATATGCCTGCAACGGAGGGAGGAGGCTTCTTGGTTGCGGAAAATGCCGACCAGGCATCCATCCTTGCCGTTTACTTCAAAACCAGAACGCAAACATCATATCCTCCAGTTTTTGTCACCGAATCACCGGCCATCAGTAGTCAGTTTGGTCTCTGGCCGTCCTATGCCGATTTCATTGATTCCGACAAGATAGCTGACGAATATTTCACTGAGCAAAAAGGGGAGAACCCTTTTATCGGAAGGAATGCGCTGTTTCTCGGTTCTGAGCTTCCACAAACGATCAAGGGAGCATTTGCTGAAATCCGCCCGCTTCGCCAAATTCAACTTCCCAATGGTCCCCAGTTGACCGTTTTTCTTTGTTTGGACTACCAGACTTTGCCGCTCTGATTTCGGTATGGTTTTTTTAGCCCCGGCCAAGATCAATCTGAGCCTCCGCATCCTCGGCAAACGTGCCGATGGCTTTCACGAGATCGAGACCGTTATGGCTCCACTCTCCCTTGCGGACACACTCGATATCGAACTCGGGGAGGGGAGTGGAGTCGAGTTCACCTGTAGCGATACCTCGTTACCATTGGATGGGACAAATCTCGTTTGCCGTGCGGTGGATGCTTTTTCTCGGCATACGGGACGGCAATTCCACGCTCGGATTCATTTGGAAAAAAAAATCCCACACGGCGCTGGTCTCGGCGGAGGGAGTAGTGATGCGGCTTCCACTCTCAAGGCCCTCAATACGATTCTTGGATCGGGGCTTTCTGTTGCCGATTTGGAGTCGTTAGCGGGGACGCTCGGTTCCGACGTCCCTTTCTTTATCCGCTCCTGTCCTGCTATCTGTCGGGGGCGCGGAGAGATTGTCGAGCCCATCACATCCTTTTCAGAGGCTAACGTCTTGCTTGTAAAGCCTCCGTTTCCTATTCCGACGCCGTGGGCTTATCAAGCCTATCAAAAAAGCAATAAGTCCGCCGAAACTTTTCGCCAATTCCATGGTTCCATCGAATTGATGAATGATCTCGAAGCGCCGGTTTTTTCGAAATACCTCGTCCTGCCCGTCCTGAAGCGTTGGTTGCTTGATCAAGTTGGCGTTCTGTCTGCGATGATGTCTGGATCGGGATCCACCATTTTTGCGATAGTGAACAAGGATGCTGTTGATCTCGAGGCGCGCTTATTGTCCGAGTTTGGGTCCCCATTTCTTTTACATCGCTGCCAACTTATGGGCTCATCGCCTATGGGACTTCAATGATGGATTCTTCACCCGAGTCCTTAACCGATGACGAGGATTTCGATCTCATGCGACGGGTGGGTATGGGCGATGAGCCAGCCTTTGAAAAACTGATTGAGCGCCATCAGTTGCGGGTCATCGGGACGATTACAAAAATGCTCGGCAGTTTCGAAGGTGCCGAGGATCTTGGGCAGCAAGTCTTCTTGCGCGTCTGGAATAACGCTGCTCGCTATCAGGAGACGGCCAAATTCACAACTTGGTTGCTCACGATTGTTCGTAATCTTGTTTTTAACGAGGTTCGGCGTCGTCAGCGCGCGCAATGGCTTCCGATGGAACACAGCGATGGTACACCTCGGGAGTTTCTTGATACGAACGCTCGCACTGGTGCGCAGCAGTGTGAGCGCAGCGAGTTGAGTGAAGCTGTAGACAAGGCGATTGCTTCACTTCCCGAGGCCCAGCGCATGGCAATCATCCTCCGCCGCTACGAGGAATTGCCCTACGAAGATATCGCGGAGGTTTTGAAAACCACAGTTCCTTCGGTGAAAAGCCTATTATTCCGAGCCCGTGAGGAATTACGACTCAAGCTCGCGCCTTTTCTGAGCGAAGATTAAAATCTCGTATTCGTTCTAATTGTCCTTGTGCGCGGCTGGAAATCGATTATTGGTGAAAGCGCTTTGAGATGGTCAGCCACGTCGCGTCCTACATCAAGAATCGCAAAACCTATCGGGTTTAAGCGAAAGCTTCTTCACCTTCACTTTACTGCATTCATCTCGCTCGAGATGTTTGCTTCACTCAACCTCAGCCATTAAAAACATGCATCATCCTACACCATTGGAATCCACAGATGAACAGGGTTTTTTCTTTCCTGAACTTGCGAAGAGCGGGGGCGTTTCCTCTGCCGGTTTAGCTAAGAATTTCGTTCTCGATACGAACGTGCTTGTGCACGACCCGCATTGCCTCAATCGATTTCAGAATAACCACGTTTTCATTCCCGTCGAGGTCCTCACGGAGTTGGATAACTTTAAAAACGAACAAAACGAACGTGGGGCAAATGCTCGTCGTGTCCACCGGTTTTTGAGTCAAATATTCAGCCGCAAGCTGACGAGCGTGACGGATGGAGTTCCCACGACGGGTGGCGGATCTATTCGTGTTTTGGTTAATGAATCGGCGCGCGGAGCTAAGCCTAATGCGGCGATGAAGCGGTTCCTCAAGATATTTCCTGATCAGGATCGCATGGATCATCGCATTATGGCGGCTGCACTTGCCCTGCAAGAACGGGAGAAGGCTCCCACGATTTTGGTTACCAAAGATCTCAACATGCAACTCAGGGCGATGGCCATAGGTCTCCAATGTGAAGACTATCTGAGCGACAAGGTTGCGGTTCAAGATGTGGATGGCAACGAAACCCGCAGTATCGCCGTCGAGGCTCACGAACTCCAACGATTCGGAAGCTCAGGAGTTCTCACGCTACCGGACGATAGAACCGGGAAGATGGAGATCAATGAATACGTCCAACTCCAGGTGACTGGGGGAAAGTTGCTGCCGGCTCGTCACACTGCAGACGGTGTTTTTACTCGCCTAAACATTCCGTCACATTTGCAGATCCCTCGGGGAATTGATCTCCGTCCAGCTAATACCGGTCAGCAATGTTTTCTAGACGCGCTTCTCGACCCGGAAATTTCGCTCATCACTTGCTATGGGAAGGCTGGAACAGGGAAAACTTTGCTTGCCGTTGCTGCGGGTCTCTTCATGACGAGCAGACAGGAATTCAATGGAATGACCGTGAGCCGACCTGTTGTGGCGATGGGTGATACGTTAGGGTTTTTGCCAGGTACACTGAACGAAAAAATGCACCCTTGGCTCCAGTCGATTTATGATGCGTGCGAACTTCTCATGCCGCTGAATCCGATAAAAAATGATGCAGGAAAGAAACGACCTTTTAGTGATCGTAAAAAGGATGCCTCTGCCGACGTTCCAAATGGCGCTTCGCACAGCGGTCATCAAAATCCCATTGTGAAGCCCTATGAGCAGCTCATTGAGCGCGGCCTTTTGGAAATTGAAGCCCTCTGCTACATTCGTGGCCGATCGATACCCAATCGATTCTTTGTCCTCGATGAGGCTCAGCAACTCACACCGCTTGAGGCCAAAACTGTTGTGACCCGCATGTCGAGGGGATCCAAATTGGTCATGGTTGGAGATCCTGCCCAGATTGATAATCCCTATGTGGATAGTCGCTCCAATGGCCTTGTGTACACTCGCAATCGATTGAGAGGTCACACACTCACGGCTCATATTTCTCTCACGAAGGGCGAGCGTAGTCCGCTTGCTGAGATCGGAGCCAGTCGGATGTAAGTCCCCTTTTTCCAAAAATTGTCTTTGCGGGAGTGCGATGCCAGAGGTAGATGTTCCTTATGTTCACGTTCCTCATTGCAGGCGGATCCTTGATCACCACACTCGTTGAGCCACCGCTCCCCGAATTTCAAAACCACCTTCTTAACGGAACTCCCGTCGCTGCCAAACAAGTTGTATGCCGCGACCGCTGGGGCACACCGATGATGCCTGATGGAAAGGGCAGTTACAGTATCTCGGCGCCCCCTAACCAGGCCTACATTGATCGGAGTCTCATTCAACCACCCCGTACATCCGCGCCTGTTTATAGGCCTGGGATCAGCGCTCAAAGCGCATTGAGCCTTGTTACCCCTGCGGCAGCTCCCTCGGAAGGCGCAAAATAAGCCCCGCTGATTCATCGAGTGCCGTCGCATCTGGGATAGGGGATTCGTGAGCGCCGATTGTCCAAAAGGATCCTTCAACGCCCACTGGTTTGCTTTTTTCAATGCGCTCACCTTCCAGATCGTCATTGGGACGCCGCTCATTCTTTATGCGAAAAGTATAGGGGCGAGTTCGACTGTTTTGGGGCTTCTCGCGGCGGCCACGCCACTCATGACGATGTTACAGTTGCCGGCTGCAAAATACCTGCCGGTTTTCGGCTACCGGCGGTTTGTCTTATTGGGCTGGGGTGCACGGACGGTTTTTATTTTTTTCATAGCGCTCATTCCTGTGCTGGGATTTCTCGATCGGACGACCAAGCTGGCACTATTGGTTTTCTGCATTCTGGTTTTTAACATGATGCGCGGAGCGGCCTCGGCGGCATGGATGCCGTGGATAGCCCTCTTGATTCCCGAGGAGGCCAGAGCGCGGTTTTTATCGAGAGATCAGCTTTTTATGTTCTCTGGTTCTCTGCTGGCTGTGCTGGTATCTGCGTTCTTGATTGGAGGCGAAGTCGCCGCTTACGAATTTTCGTTGGTCTTCTTGTTGAGCGGCCTTGCGGGTAGCGTGGCGTTGTATTTCATCAAAAAAATTCCTGATGTTCATGCTCCGGATGCCGTGCAGCAATCGTCCCAGCCCGTCCATTGGAAGACCATTTTCCTCTACCCGCCCTTCCTGGCGCTTCTTTTGTTCAACATTCTTTTTGTGTTCGAGGTTGGAAGTCTGGGTGTTTTTACCGTCCAGTATTTAAGGGATATCCCAGGGTTCAATGACGCGTTGGTATTGTATATTTCCTGCCTTTCCTTCATGGGTTCACTTCTTGTGCTGCCCTTTGTTGGCGGATGGTTGGATCGATTTGGAAACAAAGCGGTCCTTTTTGTTTCCTTACTTCTTTTTGGCACCGTGATTCTCGGCTGGTTTTCCCTTGCGGCAGGGCTTTTGAGCCCGCAAAGCGGAGTTGTTTTACTGATCAACTTTCTCGCTGGTGTGGCGGGGGCTGGCTTTAATGTTGCGAACTCTCGAATGGCATTTGCCATTATGCCACAGGCGGGGCGGGATCATTTTTTTGCGCTTTTCAGCGTTATTACCAGTCTGGGATTGGGTGCGTCTCCGGTATTGTGGGGAATCTCGTTGGATTATATCGGGACGTTTGAAGTCATCACGGGGGCATTCCACTGGCATCGACATAGTATTTATTTTGGCGTCCTTTTTGGACTCAACATTCTCACGCTTCTGCAGGTTCGCAGACTGCACGAAACAGCGGCAAAAAATGGTGGCGATGTGCTCGCCGAAACTTTTAAAGAAGCTGTTTAACGAACGCCTCGCGGTCGAATGGAGCGAAATCGGTTTCCTTTTCGCCGGTGCCAATGAAGCGAGTGGGAATGCCGATTTCCTGTTGAATGGCCACGGCCATGCCGCCTTTGCCGCTGCCATCGAGCTTAGTGAGTATGACGCCAGTGAGACCGATGGCTTTGTGAAATTCTGTCGCCTGGACTAGCGCATTGGATCCCGTAGTGGCATCGAGGACAATCCACTTTTCGTGAGGGGCATCGGGATCGTGCTTGCTGAGTGTACGAGCGACCTTAGCGAGTTCCTGCATGAGATTGCTTTTCGTGTGGAGGCGTCCTGCCGTATCGCAAATGAGGAACTCGATATTCCGGCGGTGCGCGCTATTCCATGCATCGTAGCAAAGGGCCGCCGAGTCGCCTTGATATTGGCTTTTTAATACCTCGATGCCCAGACGCTCACCCCAGCGGCAGAGTTGCTCGATAGCTGCGGCTCGAAAGGTGTCCGCTGCCACGAGGAGACAGGAATGGTGATGGGATTTCAGCCAGTGCGCGAACTTCGCGGCCGATGTCGTTTTACCGGTTCCGTTCACCCCGACGATGAGAAAGGTATTGGGCTTGCCTGCCAAGGGTGATGGCGCGGGTGGGGTAGGGGGTAGGATTTTGAGTATTTCCTCGCGAGTTACCTCGAGCGCCGTTTCGCCAGTGACGTCCCATCCGCGAGCTCGGAGAGCTTCCAAAATGTGACGCGTCATGGTGACACCCAAGTCGGCTCGAATGAGCAACTCCTCGAGTTCATCCCAGTCCACCGGTGCACCAGTGAATTTGGCGAGGAAGCTTTTAAAAAATCCCGCAGCCATTGTTTATTGGGCGGAAGGTTTGACGCTCGCGCGAAATTGCTTGCGGATGTTATCCAGCACCCCGTTGACGAACTTGCCCGAATCTCCGGTGCTGAA
>RFZT01000280.1 GCA_009920585.1 bacterium | reverse complement strand
GGCAGAACTGCAGCGCCTAAAAATTCTACCAACCGGATACGTCTACGATCCTGAGTTGCGACCGGTGCGCGACTTGCTTCGTCGGCGAATGAGCCTGATGCGCCAGCGTACCACTCTGTTTCTCAGCGCCAAGAGTCTGCATCAGCGGACCACCGGCCGTGGTTTAGAGTTGAGGCGCCTCAAGGCTATGGAGCCTGAAGAAGCCGCTGCTCTTTACACTCACCCAGCCAATCAACTCATCGCCCAGATTCAGAAAGAGCACATCGATTCGCTGGACCAGAGCATCCGCCAGATTGAGAAAGCAGTCCTGAAGGTGGCCCTCCAGCAGCCCTACTATCAAAGGCTTCAGACCATTCCCGGGATAGGGATTATCTTGGGGCTGACCATTTCGATGGAGGTTGGAAATATCGATCGATTTGCTGGTCCGGGGCAATTTGCCAGCTATTGCCGCACGGTGGATGCAAAGCGGATCTCCAACGGGAAGACGAAGGGGGACAACAACCAGAAGTGCGGCAACAAGTACCTGGCATGGGCGTTCGTAGAGGCAGCGCACGGGGCACGGAGATTCGATGCCACATGCCGACGCTGGTATGACCGTAAAGCGGGCAAGAAGTGTACAACGGTCGCGACCAAGGCGTTGGCATGCAAGCTAACCAAGGCGGCTTGGTACGTGATGGCCAAGGGGACGGAATACCAAGCTGGAAAAATATTTCCGGGACTTACCGAACCGAAGGCTGAAGAGATTTCGGGAGAGCAGGCGTCAGCCAGCAAAGGGGTTGGACCAAATCCAGAGGACTGATTGGAGGCGCCTGCTTTCCCACCACGACATCGCGGCGATAAGCCGCCAGAGGCAACAACGACAGAAGGACCAGAAAGAGAAGATCCGCTTTAGAGGAATAGAAGCTAATCAGCGCCAACCGCGAGGAACAAGCCGCGCGGGCGAGGCGAAGATCGCGGAGCACGCATTGAAGCGGGTTCGAAGATAACCAATGGCACACTTGAGGGTGTGAGCCGGAAGCGACCGGCGACCAACGACGGACGAGGATATTTTTGCGGCGATTCGACCGAACGGTGAGTCTGCACAGGGTTGGACGCGACAGGCCTGTAGGCCAGACGCGAACCAAAGCTCTTCGAACTGAATGAACACCGGACGGAACTGACGACTTTCTGGATCCCGTGGTAAAGCGGGGTTGGGCATAGGACGTGGTGCGAGAGCATCGCGTCGACGAGAATGGAGCGAAGCTCCAGGAAACGAAGCATGCTAGAACCAGATGGGTGACTGAGCGGATCGCCCACGCCAAGGCGTGGAGATCCAGATTCAACGACCGATTGAGCAGGATCGAATAGCAACCGCAAAGGGGCCTTGACGGAGACGTTTTATCGTTTGACGGTGTGCACTAATGGGCGACCCGAATGGCAGTTAGATAGCGACCAATGTTTTCGGGGTGTTTACAGGTGAGGTGGGTTTGCGGTAGCGGTTCTGGTGGCGGATCTCTTGGAATTGGCGTCGGTGGCAATTGAGAAGTTGGTAGGGCTTTGGTCTTCGTTTCAGGGCTCTGGGCTCTCTTCGGTCTGGGCGTTCCGGGACCGCATCTTCGGCCAGGACCGAGAGGAGTTCCTCATAGATCCGCTCGCGCAGCTTGCGTGAGCGAGCGCTGCAAATGGCGCCACTGAACTCCAGAGCGGCAGCGATGCTGCCGACAAAACTGATCTGTCCCAGGGCTACCCCGCGCTGTCGGGCCGTTTCTAACATCAGTCGCCGGACCATGTTGTGCACCAGAAGGTGCAGGCGGAGTTCACGGTCCAGAGTTTCGGGGTTCATCGCCGAGAGCATCTCCATTCCGAGGGAGGTCTTCAGATTGCGCAGGCACAGTTCCATCAGCCAGCGCCGCCGATAGAGGTTACCAAGTTCGGCGGCCGGACAGCTTACGGTATCCAACAGAGTGGTGACCAAGATCACCTCGCAGGACCGAAACCCGCGGCTTTCTAAGCGGCAGCGCACCAAGCGCAAGGTCAACGACTCGGGCAATCGACGCCACTCGTCCTCAGGCACGGTGCGTGGTGGTTGCTTCGGCTTGTGCCAGGTGACCAATCGCTGGTGTTGGTCGATTTCTCTGCCTTGGCTGAAGTCATTGCGCAGCTTACCTCGGACTCGAAGGACAGCGTCCACGCCCCGCTGTTGGCATTGAGCCAGAAGTCCCCAACTGGCGAAGCCGCGGTCGCCGAGCAGCACATCGCCCTTCTTGAAGTGGTCCCAAAGTCTCTGCAGAAGTCCCAGTTCCTGCGATCTCAATGAATCCTTGGCCCAGGCAACGATCATGCCCGTGCTCAGGCTCATGACCGCCAGGAGGCGAAGGATCGGAAAGCCGCACCCCGGCTTCTGGACGGACTGCTGCGGGAAGGATGCCTGATTAGCAGCGGTGTCAGCAGCGCAAAGCGTGGTGCCGTCGATGACCTGAACCCGTCTTCCGCACCAAAGATCCTTGGCTGCGATGGCCTGCTCGGCTTCGCGAACAAGGTGATCGTGGATGTGTTGAAGTCGTTCGAGAGGCAAAGCAGCCCGAGCTTGGCAGTAGGGGCTGTTCTCTGAAGGAGGGGGTGTTTGATTGGATTGAAGGCACCAGGCCTGAGCCTGGCGGATAGCGGTGCGGCAACTGGCACCTGCCTGAGCGAACTGCCAGGAGGCTGTCCACAAGACGAGGCGAAAGGGCCAGCGGCGTTGCCGGGAGTGGGGACCATCATCGGCTTGGGAGAGGAGATGGGCTGGGATCCAACGCTCGAAGAGCGCAGCCAACTGATGGATGGACGAGGCGCTGGAGGACTGGATGGAGCGGAGTTGGGAGTTAAAAAGGTGGGTGAACTGGGGGAAGAGGGGTGTCACTGACAATAGGACAGCAATAGTGCTGTCCATTGACAAGAATGATAGTGTAAATGTATGTCAAAACCTTCGAACGCCGGGGCGTGTGGATATCCTGAGAAGTACGAACGGTTGCGGGAGGAACTGGGTCGAACGGAGTGGGTAGCGCTTGGGAGCCTGATTGAGCGAGGAGAGCCCGGACAGGGTGGGCCTCGATATCAATGGAGTCGCCGAGCTGGCGGCAAGACGGTAACCGTGGCGCTCAGCGCCGAACAGTTTGAGTGGATGAAGGTGGCGGTGGCCAATCAACGGCGAGTCTGGGACCTGCTGCAGGAAATGCAGCGGGCCACCATGGAGTACATGCTGGAAAACCTGCCCCACCC
>RFZT01000279.1 GCA_009920585.1 bacterium | reverse complement strand
TTTAACCACAGCCGAGCAGAGCGAAACAGAGTGCCGAAGGCACCCCCGCAGGGGTGAGCATGGCGAATCAAATCGCACAAATTTACACGAAAATAGCAGAGGCAGCAAATTGGCAAAATCATCGATGGCAAAATTATAGGCGGTAGAATTATTGGAAACCACCAATCACATCAATAAACACGAAAAGGGGAGAGGCGCAAGGCAGCAAGCTGGCGCTGCGTTTTCAAATCCCTTCACAAGCGAGCTTGCACGGGATTGTTAAATCGTATCGCTCACTCGCTTCGCGAGCGGCCCTGCTTTTCGCGTCTTGCGCGAGATGAAGAAATTGCCAAGAATTGGCTTCCAGAAAAAACACGGGGCTCGCCCGGCTTGCCGGGATGGCGGGGTTTTTGAAAAGACATCTGCAAGCTTGCTTGCGAGGGAATTTTCAAAAAAGCTGCTCCATTCGCGCAGCGAATAACCACCGTGATTTTTTCTCCCTTATCCGTGTTAATCCGTGCCATCCGAGGTTAAAAAATGATTCATTCCGAACTGAGTGAGAAGATTATTGGGGCGGCGATGCGTGTGTTGAACGAATTAAAGCCGGGACTCGATGAAAAGATTTATGAGAATGCACTGGTTTTCGAACTCAGGGAACTGGGTTTGTCCGTGGAACAACAGCGCCGATTCGATGTGCATTACAAAGGCCAGGCGGTCGGATTGCTTGTTCCGGATTTGATTGTTGATGGGAAGGTCGTTGTGGATGCCAAAGTGGTCACTTCGTTCAACGAATCCCATATAGCCCAGATGATCGGGTATCTGGCTATAACAGGTATGGACTTGGGATTGTTGATCAATTTCAAAAATGCCAAGTTGGAATGGAAGCGGGTAGTCCGGTGAATTTTGAACCACAGCCGAGCAGAGCGAGACAGAGTGCCGAAGGCACCCCCGCAGGGGTGAGCATAGCGAATCAAATGACTCGGATTGGCACGCATAATCAGAAAAAAACGGTGCAACGCTTGGGCAGGCCAATCTAGCGCTTCGTTTTCAAATTCCATCACCATCAAGCTTGCACGGAATTCTGAAAACACATCGCTCATCCGCTGCGCGGAATACTCCGCTTTTTCACGCTCTGCGCAAAATGTCTGCAATAGGGGTAAGGAAAATCTCTGGGTTGCGATTGGCTAGCCAAGCGGGGAGTCGTTTTGCAAAAGCAATTTGACTCGGTCGTTCCCACTCCTCTCACCCTTCGGGCCAACCTTCGGTTGGTCTACCTCATGCCTACCCAGGCATTCGGTTGTGGTTAAATCTAAACCAGTCCGTTCTTGCTTTCTGAATTTTGAGAATTGCATTAATTAGCAGTGAATTTGCTGGCCTGCCAGGGAGTGGAGGCATTGGCACCTACTTCGATCATTTGTCGAGAGGCTTGGTCGCAACTGGGGCCGATGTGGAGGTTTTTACTGCGGGAAAAGCTGGCGATCTTCCTGAAATACCAGGACTGCGGTTTCATCATTTAGGCGATCCGTCTCCCCCCTTCTTTTCCGTTGTTGCTGGAGGAGCTTTTCGTGATCGGAATAGGGATCAACCATTTGATGTTCTGGAATGCGGGGAACTTAAGGCCGAGGGAGAATGGGCTGCAAGGTGGGCGAGGGATGTCGCTTTTGTGGTGCGACTCCATTCCCCGTCGGTGATTCTCAATCGCTACTTGGATTTTCCACTCACGCGGTGGAATTATCTCAAAAAAATCTTTTTCCAAATCACGGCCGCAATCGGGGCAAAACGTCGGGGATTGCCACTTCGGCCGATCTTACTTGAGCCATTTGCGTTTTCATGGAATCAGGGTGCGGATCTCGAGGAATCCCGAATGGCGGGGTTGGCTGATCTCGTTCTGGTGATGAATGAGGAAATGAAAAAATTTGCGACGGGACATTGGGTTATTAAGTCGGAGGCGATTAAAATCCTTCCAAATCCCTATATTCCCCAAAAAAACAGGATAAATTCCGAGCCATTAAATAACAAAACAAAAACGATCGGCTTTATCGGTCGCTTAGAACCCCGGAAGGGTATTGTTGAATTGGCCCAAGCCCTTAGCCAAGTGCTTCCACAATTTTCCGATTGGAATGTCAAAATTGCTGGTTCATCAGCCACATCTTGTCTATCCGCCTCTGATGCAGGTAAAAAAGCCCAAAATATTTTAGCTCGTTTTGGCTCTCGTGTCGAATTTCAGGGGCGAGTCAATCCCGACAAGGTGGAAGATTGGTTCGCATCCGTTGGTTTATGTGTTTTTCCAAGTATCTGGGAAACATTTTCCTATGTCACTCTGGAAGCAGCGCAAGCCGGTAAGGCGATTATCGGCACGCGAACGGGGGCAGTGCCAGAGATTTTGGATGAGGGCCGAGCGGGTATCATTGTGCCCCCAGGGGATGTGAATGCGTTAGCAAATGCACTAAGCAAGTTGATTGCTGATGATGATTTGCGGATGAATCTAGGAGCCGCTGCGGAACGAAGGTTTGAGGATAGGTTTAATCCAGAGCGGGTGATGGGGGAGATTTTGGAGGCGTATCGCGAGGCGATTGAACGAGCGAATCGGCGAGCTAGTCTGGTATATTTAAACCACAGCCGAGCAGAGCGAGACAGAGTGCCGAAGGCACCCCCGCAGGGGTGAGCATAGCGAATCAAATGAATCGGATTGGCACGGAAAACAAGCAAGGAGTCGGGGCTGCGCTTGGGCGTGCCAAGCTAGCCTGCGTTTCAAATTCCTTCCCAATCAAGCTTGTACGGAATTCAGAAAACACATCGCTCATCCGCTACGCTGCTTACCCCGCTTTTCGCGCACTCTACGCGGATTGTCTGCAATGGGGAGGAGTGAGCTAGTCTGGTATATTTAAACCACGGATGACTCGGATTGGCACAGATAAAAGCAATGAATCGGGGCTGCGCTTGGGCGGGCCAAGCTAGCGCTGCATTTTCAAATTCCTTCCCAATCAAGCTTGCACGCAATTCTGAAAACACAAAGCTTATCCGCTACGCGGATAACCCCGCTTTTTCGCGCTCTGCGCGAGATGTCAGCAATGGGGCAATGAGAAATCACCAGGTTGCGATTGGCTTGCCAAGCGGGGAGTCGTTTTGCAAAAGAAATCGCAAGCTCGCTTGCAAGTGGCTTTTCAAAACGGCTCCAGCATTCGCGTAGCGAATCAACCCTAGGTTTTCGGGGGGGCAAATTGCTTCTGCTTCATCCGTGTATATCCGTTTTATTTGACTCGGTCGTTCCCACTCCTCTCACCCTTCGGGCCAACCTTCGGTTGGTCTACCTCATGCCTACCCAGGCATTCGGTTGTGGTTA
>RFZT01000278.1 GCA_009920585.1 bacterium | reverse complement strand
GACCGGAGATCAAGGATCATGGACAGGCTGTGGCGGAGAGGTTGGCGTCTGCAGGGTGTTGGTATTTTGGCTGGGATGACGAGGACTTGGTGGGCTTGCCTAAAGGGGATGAGAGAAAAGCTTTGATCGCTTCGCTGATCCACCGGGAGACGACGGTGCCGCTGGATTGGATCAGCGCGAGGTTGCGAATGGGTGTTCGTGCTGGCGTGTGTCGCAGTATCAAGCGGCATCGCGAGAGGTTGAAAGCGGACGCTGATCTTGGTAGGGTGGAGAACGAGGTCATGGCAAGAATGAACGCGCCCCTTTGACGCGGTCTAAACGTCATTCCCAAAGCCCCGACAAAAATCCTGCCGCTTGAGATTAAAAAAACATCAGCATGGCAGATGAAGCCGCACTGGACAGCCTCTCTCATTCTTGGTGTTTGCGGAGTTTTTCCTTGGGTTCGTGGGGCATCCAGTTTTAACTCCCGCCAGTTATGACGGACGCTGAAGCTTTTATTGCCTTGAATATGGTGCCGAGGATCGGCCCTGTTCGGGTGCGGCGATTACTCGCGGCGTTTGGGTCGCCAGGCGCAGTGCTTACGGCCAGCACATCGGCGCTTCAATCGGTCGAGGGCATCGGGCCGGAGGCGGCTAAGTCGCTTCGGGATTGGGAGAGCCACGTTGATCTGGCTGGCGAGCTTCGGTTGGTCAAGGAGTTTGGCGCCAGGATAGTTACGCTGGCATCCCCAGATTATCCCGCCCTTCTGCGTGAGATTCACGACCCGCCGACGGTGCTCTACATTATGGGGGATCTTCAGGATCGGGACAGGCATGCCATTGGGGTGATCGGGACGAGAAAGCCCAGCCACTACGCGAACGATTGCGCCAAAAAGATTTCCTACCAGTTGGCGTATTCCGGCGTGACGGTCGTGAGTGGACTGGCTCGAGGAATTGATACCGCCGCTCATCAAGGCGCCCTCGCCGCGAAGGGTCGCACGATAGCAGTGATCGGCAGCGGGCTCCTTTCGATTTACCCGCCTGAAAATCAACCGCTCGCGGAAAAAATCGCCAGCTCTGGCGCGGTCATTACCGAATTTTCGATGCAAGTGAAGGCGGATCGTCAGACATTTCCAATGCGCAACCGGATTATTAGCGGGTGTTCTTTTGGGGTGCTCGTCGTTGAAGCCGGCGCACAGAGCGGGGCGTTGATTAGCGCGAATCAGGCTGGCGAGCAGGGAAGGTCGATCTACGCCGTGCCCGGCCGTATTGACAATCCCTCGGCCATCGGGTCCAACCGCCTCATCCAGCAAGGAGCGAAACTCGTCACTTCCGCTGCCGACGTGCTCGATGATATGGGGCTGCTTTTTGCCGAAAAGCCGGCGCTTTTGCGTCCGCCGCCACCAGAACTTACTGGGCACGAAGCTACGATACATGCTGCGATTCAGGATGATGAAATCCATATCGACGCCTTGGTCGAAAGTTGCGGGTTGCCAATTCACATTGTGTCTTCTACTTTGCTCGCCCTTGAAATGAAAAAGCTGGTTCGCTCGCGACCCGGCGGGCATTTCGTAAAAATTTCCTAACGTCCCATGCCGAAAACTCTTGTCATTGCAGAAAAGCCCTCCGTCGCCAACGACCTCGCCAAAGCGCTCGGCAAATTCACCAAAAAAGACGATTTTTTTGAGAGTGACGATACCGTGATCACGTCGGCGATCGGTCACCTCGTCGAGCTTTGTCTTCCGAACGAGATGGATAAAAAGCGAGGTAAGTGGAGTTTTGCCAATCTCCCGATTGTCCCCGACCACTTCGACCTCAAGGCAAAGGAAAAAACCCTTTCGCGGTTCAATTTGATCAAACGTCTTCTCAAGCGCGCCGACATCGGCGATGTCGTCAATGCCTGCGACGCCGGGCGCGAGGGGGAACTGATTTTCCATTACGTCATCCAACTTGCCGGATCCAAAAAACCGACTCGTCGTCTTTGGTTGCAGAGCATGACTCCCGAGGCTATCCGCGAGGGGTTCGCTCACCTCCGTGCCGGCAAGGAGATGGTTCCGCTGACCGATGCCGCTGTCTGCCGCAGCGAAAGCGATTGGTTGGTAGGCATCAATGCCACGCGCGCCATGACCGCCTTCAACTCGAAGGGGGGCGGGTTCCAACTCACGCCCGTTGGTCGCGTGCAAACCCCCACGCTCGCGATCTTGGCCGTGCGGGAAGAGAAAATCCGCGCCTTTCAACCGCGTCCCTACTTTGAGGTTTTCGGTGATTTTGGAGTCGCCGCCGGTGTTTATCGCGGGCGCTGGTTTGACGAAAAATTCAAAAAAGGCGCCGATGAGGACGCCAAGGCCGAGCGCCTCTGGGAGCGCGCGACCGCCGAGGCGATCGTCGCCAAATGCACCGGCAAACCGGGCGTTATCACCGAGGAAAAAAAGCCCACCACGCAGATCTCGCCGCAACTTTACGATCTTACGACTCTCCAGCGCGAAGCGAACTCCCGCTTCGGTTTGAGCGCGAAACGCACGCTCCAGATCGCCCAAGCGCTCTACGAAAAATACAAAGTCCTCACCTATCCGCGTACCGACTCCCGCTACATGCCGGACGACAACCTCGCCAATGTGAAAAACGTGATGGGGAAACTCGAGATCGCAGACCTCGCCGCACATGGACGCAAAGCCCTTCAATCGGGTTGGGTGAACCTCAATCGCCGTGTTTTCAACAACGCTAAGGTCACCGATCACCATGCCATCATTCCAACGGGTGTTTCACCCAAGGCGCTCGATGATTTTGAGCTGAAAGTTTACGATATGGTCGCCCGCCGCTTCGTTGCGGTCTTTTATCCCGCTGCTCAATTCGAAGTCACCACCCGCATCACCCGCGTGGAGGGAGAAGCCTTCAAAACGGATGGAAAAATCCTCATCGAGCCCGGTTGGCTCGCCGTTTATGGCAAACAGGCCGCTGGCGAGGATGACCAAACCGTCGTCCCAATCGCCAAGGATGAGAGCGCCAAGACCGAAGCTTTGGAGATCAAAGAAAACGAAACCAAGCCACCCGCCCGATTCAACGAAGCCACGCTCCTTTCCGCGATGGAGGGGGCAGGAAAGCTGGTTGATGACGAAGAACTCCGCGAGGCCATGAGCCAACGTGGACTCGGTACCCCAGCGACCCGCGCGCAGATCATCGAAGGCCTGATCCTGGATGGCTATATCGTCCGACAAGGCCGCGACATTATCACCACTTCCAAAGGGCTCGCACTCATCACCCTGCTTCGCGGACTCGGTGTACAGTCCCTCACCTCGCCGGAAATGACCGGAGAATGGGAGTTCAAGCTCAAGCAAATGGAGCAGGGCGCATT
>RFZT01000277.1 GCA_009920585.1 bacterium | reverse complement strand
GGGACCGCCCTTCCCAGCATTCGAGTACCCTTGATAGCCATTTTTCATGCTCATCACTCTTTGGAAAACGAAGTTCGTTGGGACTTGCCCATTGAGATAAAGGAGGGGAGGCGCGATCCGAAGCGTGTCGCCCGGCATACCAACCAATCGTTTGATGTAATGCTGGGAACCCATCGCCGGATCCAAGCCCGACTCGATCTCTCGGATGCCAGTGGTTTTAAAAACAAAAACGTCGCCGCTTGCGGGCTTCACAAAATTGTAGCTCACTTTATCCACAAAAACCTGGTCACCGGTATCCATATGCCCACGAGCAATCACTTCGCCGGCGGCATATTGGCGTCCGGGCACCACACGGAAATAACGCATCAGCGGGTCACGCGGCACGAAGAGCGTGTAGGTGTGACGACGACAAACAATCTGCGTGAAAGTGAAAAAATTCGCATACGTTTTTTCACTCAAGGAAACAACAACGTCCTCCTCCTTGGCTCGTAGGTCGAATGAGTGGCGACCTAAAATGAAAAACTCAAAGGCACGGGTGAGGGGATTAGGTGGTGGAGTCTCTGTCGGGACACCGACAATGCCATAGAGCGTGGGCTGCATAGACCCCGTTGGAATGCGGAAGGGCTGAATCAGGAACGCCTTCACGCCAGCGGCAATCACAACGGCCACAAGGAAAACTTCGATATTTTCTCGAAGCGAAGCGCTCGTAGCCACAGAAACAGCTTCACGACTCCTTGCTCGGATGGCACTGCGTAGATCCAGAATACCCGACTCGATCTGGCGAACCTGTGAGTGCTGAAGAATGTCTTTTTTGTAGGAAAGAAACTTCTTGGCGCCATGAATATAGTTTTTGGCATCCTTGATGTAGCGGGGCGTGAGTAAAAACATAAATCCGAGTGGAGGCTAGGGGATTAACTTGTTCGCAAGACCTGAACAAAGGCTTCCTGTGGAATATTGACCGTCCCGACAGCCTTCATGCGTTTCTTACCTTCTTTTTGCTTATCAAGAAGCTTGCGTTTACGTGAAATGTCGCCGCCATAGCACTTGGCTGTGACGTTTTTCCGCAATGCACTTACATTTTCGCGAGCCACGATCTTTCCACCGACAGCAGCTTGAATGGATACTTGGTAGAGCTGGGTCGGGATCACTTCCTTAAGCTTGGCTGCGAGGGCGCGACCACGGGCTTCGGCTTTTTCTCGGTGAACGATGGAAGAAAAGGCGTCTACCGGCTCGCCATTAACGAGCATTTCGAGCTTCACCATTTTATTCGCACGATATCCGGCCTGCTCGTAATTCATGGAGCCATAACCACGGGTGATGGATTTCATCTTATCCACAAAATCCACGAGGATTTCGTTCAGCGGAAGCTCGGTCGTCAGCATGACACGTTTTGTGTCGATAGATTCCGTGTGGCTAACCTCGCCACGTTTTTCCATAATGAGCTGCATGATGGGCGAGATGTATTCATTCGGAATCATCACAAAACAACGCACCATCGGTTCGCGAATTTCCTCGATGACACTCGGATCGGGCAGTTGATCCGGATTATCGACACGGAGAAGCTCGCCATTTGTCCGGAGAACTTCATAGATAACCGATGGGTAGGTGGCGATGATGTCCATGTCAAATTCCCGGCGTAAACGCTCCAGAATGATTTCCATGTGGAGGAGACCGAGGAATCCACAACGGAAGCCGAATCCTAGCGCCACGCTGGATTCTGGCATGAATTGGAATGCCGCATCGTTGAGCTGAAGTTTTGCCATAGCAGCCTTGAGATGCTCAAAATCGGCCGTGTTGATCGGATAAATCCCACTGAAAACCATGGGCTGGACGACTTGAAATCCGGGGAGGGGTTCCGTTGCTGGCTGACGAGTGCCTGTGAGTGTGTCGCCGACTTTTACCTCCGCACTGGTTTTGATATTCGCAATGACGTAACCTATATCGCCGGCGATGAGCTTTTCGCGGGCGAAGAACTTGGGGTTTTGGGGCTTGAAAACGCCGACTTCCTTAACCTCGTATGCCTCGTTGGTGGACATGAGTTTGACGGGGTCGCCGGCCTTGATCGAACCCTCCATCACGCGAGTGTAAATTACAACGCCACGATAGCCGTCAAAGTGCGAGTCAAAGGTGAGGGCGCGCAAGCGGGCGTCGGGTTGACCGGTAGGAGCGGGAATACGCTCGATAATGGTCTCGAGGATTTCATGGATACCAATCCCAGCTTTTGCGCTAGCCATGATAGCTTCCTCTGCAGGAATGGCGAGGATGTCCTCGAGTTGCCTCTTGGCCATTTCAATATCCGCATTGGGCAGATCGATCTTGTTAATAACGGGAATGATCTTGAGGCCTTGCTTCTCTGCAAGGTGAACGTTGGCCACCGTCTGAGCTTCGACGCCCTGTGCGGCATCAATGATAAGCAGTGCGCCTTCACACGCGGCAAGGGAGCGTGACACTTCGTAGGTGAAGTCCACGTGACCCGGAGTGTCGGAGAGGTTCAACTTGTAAGTCTTGCCATCCTTCGCAGTGTAATCCATCGCGATCGGGTGAGACTTAATAGTGATACCCCGTTCGCGCTCAAGATCCATGGCGTCGAGCATCTGTTCCTGCGACTCCCGTTTCTGAATGGTGCCAGTAGCCTCAAGCAAACGATCAGAGAGCGTCGTTTTGCCGTGATCAATATGGGCGATGATACAAAAGTTGCGGGTGTTTTCGATAGACATGAAAGGTCGGGAATATCGGGCACATCTGGGTCGCGGTCAATGCTGTGTTCCGTATTTGCGTTGGAATAAAGCCGAGGCTCTGGCTAAATTGACTCCACAATGAACAAATCTGAAGATCCCGACCCATCGGAACCCCAACCCAGATTCCGTTTCAATGTCCATGTTTTTCAAATTTTCGGCCT
Organism: bacterium; assembly: GCA_009920585.1. Taxonomy (GTDB): domain Bacteria; phylum Verrucomicrobiota; class Verrucomicrobiia; order Chthoniobacterales; family Terrimicrobiaceae; genus UBA967. The sequence goes on along the minus strand of RFZT01000277.1, from coordinate 461 downwards.
CGTTATAATCGCGTTAGCCTTGCCATTTACCATTTTGATTCTTGGGCTTTTGGACATCCGAAAAAACACCAAACCGAGCGGCACGACGATTTCAGATGCAAATACTCAAGGGGCTACCGAGGCACCGGGCCTTCGCGCAACATTAGATTCCATTGCCGAATCCAAATTACCCATGCCTGCCTTAGATGACGGAATTCGGCGGTTTAGTTTTATCCTTAAGAAATCGAATAACGCAGTCTCCGAGATCTCACTTCGATCCGCTCTAAATAGAGTGGGGGCTATATGCGTAGAAACCTCAAAAGATCATGTCGAAAAGTTTCTAGCGCATGCTTCCTTAGAAAAGGCCCAGGAATTCGAATTGACGCTCCTTAGTCTCGATCCAACCGTGAAACCCTTGGGTGGCATCGATAGCAGAAGCGCCGATTCTTCGTTGAACTTTGAGATCACGGTGCAGCGAGAAT
>RFZT01000276.1 GCA_009920585.1 bacterium | reverse complement strand
CCCCGTTGGCTGCTGCGATGGCGAGGTTGGCCGGTCACATGCACAACGAAGCGGTGTGGGATCCTTTTTGTGGATCCGGGTTGGAATTGATTGAGTGCGCGTTGCGTGGCGGCGTGGTTCGCGTGATCGGTACGGATCGATCTGCGGATGCCATTCAGATAACAGAGCAAAACTTTCAGTCCGCGCTCAGTCGTGATGTGACTGCAAGGTTCGTGTGTTCCGACTTTCGTGACCATGCCCGCATTGCTGGCTTGGAGCCCGGATCAATATCCTTGGTCATATCGAATCCGCCGATGGGGCGACGTGTTCCGATTCCCAATCTCCCGGGGCTCATCAAGGATCTATTTATTGCCGCTTCCGAAGTTCTCAAACCAGGTGGGCGACTTGTTTTTGCCAATCCATTACCTGTGGCTCCGATGGGACTTCCTCTGCGCCGTGACTTCCAACAAAAAGTTGATCTCGGTGGGTTCAGCGTTCATGTCGAGCGCTACATTCGGCAGTAAGGAGCGTCCTATTTGTAAGCCCAGCGAAGCTTGGCCGATGTCGCGCGGGGGTTGGCTCTGCATTCCTCAGCGGAGGGGCGAATAACATCAAGAGCGATCTTTTTGTATAGGCCCTCGCGGAAACCGGCTTGGAAGAATTTTTTGACACGCCGGTCCTCCCCTGAGTGGAAGGTCAGGATCGCAACTCGCCCGCCCTCATTGAGAGCCATGGGGAGGGCGCGGAGAAAAGCCTCTAAGGCGGTGAATTCCTCGTTCACGGCGATGCGAATGGCCTGAAATGTTCGGCGAACCGATTTGTCCTGATCTTCGGTTGGGCGGGCTTTCAAAACCTCGCGAATCGCGGTTGTGAGATCGCTTGTGAGGGAAAAGGATTTTCCAGCAAGTGCCGCAGCTAAAGTTGCTGCGTGAGGTTCATCTGCATTTTCTTGGAGGGTTTCAAAAAGTTTTTCGGGTGTCGTACGCTCCAGCCATTGCGCGGCGGTGAGGCCACGGTTCGGATTGAGCCTCATGTCGAGCGGGCCTGGCCTTTTGGTGGAAAATCCACGTAGGGGATTGTCGAGTTGCATCGAAGAAACGCCTAAATCCGCGAGAATCACATCCGCTCCGGCATATCCATGGGCAGTCAGTGCGGCGGCAATGCCAGCGTAGTTGGATTTATAGGCAGTGAAAACACTCGCTCCGAAGCCATCCTCGCGGAGAGCTGATTCGGTGCGTGGGAGTTCGAAGGGGTCCACGTCGAGTCCAATGAGATGACCGTCAGGCATGAGGCGCTCTAGGATCTTACGGGCATGTCCACCATGACCAAGAGTGCAGTCCAACGCGGTCTCTCCGGGTTTGGGGGCGAGGACATCGAGAATCTCGGCGACCATGATGGGCACATGGGTTCCTGCTGGCGTTTTACCTGAAGCGAGAACCTTGGCGATCGTCTCGGAGTTTTTGGAAGGATCGAGTTCTTTGTATTTGTCCTCAAAGCGCCGAGGGTATTTTCCTGCATACCTTTGCCTGCGGCGGTGGGGAGTGGGCTCGCTCAAAGCTCGTTGTATTTTTTGTTCGAGCCCTTGGCTTTTTCGACGGGGTAGCGTTCCTCGTTGCGCGCTAATTTAGAACGGATCGCCGTAGCCAGATCGATATCGCAGTTTGAGGCCATTTCAAAAAGGAGGATGGCGATGTCGGCCATTTCGGAGGCGATATCGGCCTGGCGATCCTTGATCCGGTCTTGGGATTGACTGGCGCTTTGCCAAACAAAGTGCTGAAGGAGTTCCCCGGCCTCGGCGGCTATTGCGACAGCCATTTCCTTCGGGTTGTGAAATTCCTTCCAATCCCGTGCATCGCGGAAGGCGCAGATAGCTCTAGTTAGTTTCTCGATGCTGTCATCCATGGTGGGTGGGCGCTAGTGGTTGGTAGTTTGGGGATCGATCCAGCGGCCGTGTTCTCGAATGAGATCAACTAGGCGCTCGACGGCCTCCTCTTGCGGGATATTGAATTTCACTGGGGTTTTCCCCACGTAGAGGTTGATTTTTCCAGGTGCGCCGCCGACATAACCAAAGTCCGCATCGGCCATCTCGCCGGGGCCGTTCACGATGCAGCCCATGATGGCGATTTTGACCCCTTTGAGATGGGATGTGGCTCCTTTGATTCGGGCGGTTGTCTCTTGGAGGTTGAACAACGTGCGTCCGCAACTCGGGCACGCGACGTAGTCCGTCTTGAAAATCCGAACACCCGCCGCCTGAAGGATATTGTAAGCAATGCGCAGGGATTGTCCGGGAGCCTTCTCTCCTTGGATTAAAACGGCATCTCCGATCCCATCGCAGAGGAGGGAACCGATGTTCGTTGCGGCATTGAGCAGGGTGGATAAAAAATCTCCGCTAAGATTTGAGCGTGATCCAAAGCCGTCCTTAAGCAAAATGGGATGACGTGGATCCAATCGCGATGCCAGCAACCGGTAGGCTCCGATCACGGGGAGATCGCAATCATCTGGTATGGTTACAAAAATGGGGTTCTGGGAAGCGTTCGCTTTGGCAATGGCTACGGAATCCCTCGGATCGATTTCGACGATATCGGCTTTTTCGTAAATGATCTCGGGTTGGTAATCACCAAGGCCCGGCAGTTTATGGGCGAGTTGATCGTAGGTCGTTTGTTTTACTACAACGCGGACCAGTTCGGATCCTCCCAGCGCGATGCCGTTGCGAGTGATGCCCACCGATTCGCGTCTTTTGTAAGTGAAAGGATCAAACGGCCAAGCTTCCAACGCGGGGGCTTGTTTTCGTTGGGAATCCAAGTCTGCAAGGGCTCGCGCAACAGGTATCTCGTGGACCGAATCCTCTGTGAGAGAAACGCGAATCGTATCACCGATTCCGTCCGCAAGGAGGCTTCCTATGCCGATGGCGCTTTTGATTCTGCCGTCTTCACTATCGCCAGCTTCGGTGACACCAAGATGAATCGGGTAGTTCCAATAAATAGCGTCCCGCTGCGCGATCTTGGCCACAGCGAGTTCCTCATCCTGAAGATCATCAAGACGTGCGACAAGCAAACGGTAGGCTTGAATCATGACCTTAGGGTTCGATGACTTCATCGAAAAAACAATGTCGTGGTAGTCCATTTCGCGCGCTAATAGAGCGAACTCTAGGGCGCTTTCGACCATTCCGAGCGGTGTGTCGCCATGGCGATTCATGATTCGGTCGCTCAGGCTGCCGTGGTTCGTTCCGATTCGCATGGCGATGCCCCGGGATTTGCAAATCTCGACGAGTGGGGCGAATCGTTCGCGAATGCGACCGATCTCGGCGGTGTATTCGGCGTCCGTGTATTCGCGAACATGGAATTTTTTGGAGTCCGCAAAGTTTCCGGGATTGATGCGAAC
>RFZT01000275.1 GCA_009920585.1 bacterium | reverse complement strand
AGTTTGCCTTCGTTGCAATGCGCTATGGAAGGCGTAATGGCTTCTGCGGAGAACTTTCAAAACTGGCCAGTGTTTCACAACGAAGTGCCCATCAATGCACTTCTTCAAGGAACGGTTTCCGAGATCATCGATCAAGCCAAGCGTGCATTGCGCGAGGGATGCCGTTGCTTGAAAATCAAGACCACCCACGTTCCATTGGATGCTTTGCCGCATTTGTTAACGGTTATTCGTGATGTCTCTGAATGTACGTTCCGCCTTGATTCCAATCGAGCATGGAGTTTTTCCACATGCATGCAGGTTGCTGAAGATTTGCAGGGGCTGGCTGTGGAGTATTTGGAGGAACCATTGCGAAAGGGCGAATCCCTGCCTCAGTTGATTGCGCAATGCCCGATCCCGATCGCTCTTGATGAAACGCTAAGGGATATTGGGGCTGACGAATTGTCGCGTTATCGTGGCGCAGTCGCTTTAGTTTTGAAGCCGACTCTGATGGGTGGATTTGCGACCTGCTCCCGTTTTGCTGAAGTCGGCGCTTCGTTAGGAATGAAATCCGTCGTAAGTGCGTGCTACGAGTCAGGTGTTGGTATTTTTGCCCTTGGCCGATTTGCCTCCTCATTGGAGAGTATTAGCGCTGCGGGTCTCGACACTTATTCCCACATTAAGAAAGATCTGCTCACGAAGAGACTTTCTCTCGATCGCTATTCCTTTTGTAGCTCTGCCCTACTTCCATCTGTAGATGAATCCACTCTTCTTGATTGAGGAATCTGCCAATAGCTTTGGAGATTCGGTAGCGTTGCACGATCTCGCCAGCGGGAGGAAAATCCGTTTTCGTGAACTGCCTGATTTTTTGCGAACATTTATCAGGAGTGATGCTGAATGGGAATCCTCTCCATTGGTTACGGCGATGCCTACGAGTTTTGATCATGTCGCCCTGCTCCTAGCAGGCTTCGCTTCAGGTCGCCTGTTAGTTCCAATCAGCCCTCGGTTGCCTAGGTTGGAAATTCTTAAACGCTCAGCATATGTCGGCGGGGAGGGGATCTATTGGGAGACGCATTTCGAAAAGATCGATGCTCCTCGCATTGATTTGCCAGATGCGGGGACATTGCTTTTCACATCAGGATCAAGCGGATCTCCTAGAGCGTTGGTTCATCGTTGGGATGCTCACTTAGCGAATGCCAAAGGTTCCGCCGAACGCATTCCTTTGTTACCCGGTTGCGGTTGGCTGTTATCGCTTCCTCTTCATCATGTGAGTGGGATTTCGGTTCTCATTCGCTGCCTGTCCTCGGGGGCAACCATCGTTATCCCAAATAGCGCATTGCCCCTCGAGGCCCAGATTGCCGATTCAGTCATCACTCATTTATCAGTGGTTGCCTTGCAGTTGGAGCGACTACTACGTGCTCGCGCGCCACTCCACCGCCTGAATGCGGTTCTTGCAGGAGGTGGGCCGATTTCAGCCAAACTAGTTGAACGCTCTATCCAATCTGGAGTTCCTCTTCATCTGACTTATGGAATGACCGAGACGGCTTCGCAGATCACGACCACAGAAAAACTCACCTCATGCCCGTCGCCGATTCACGCAGGAAAGCCTTTGCCAAGCGGGGAGGTTCGAATTTCTCCATCTGGAGAAGTTCAGGTGAGGGGAAGAACTCTCGCAACGGGAGTTTTAAATTCTTCAGGACAGATAGAGTCGATCACTGATTCCGATGGATGGGCGTCAACCCGTGACGTCGGAACCTTCAATGAAAATAACGCATTAATCATTCTAGGTCGACGCGATCGAATGATCATCTCAGGTGGGGAGAATATCCACCCAGAGGCCATTGAGGCTATTCTTTCCGAGGTTACTGGAGTTGTGCGCGTCGCGGTTGTTGGTGTCACTCATCCAGTCTATGGAATGCGGCCCATAGCTTTTGTGGAAGGAAGTGTGAAGGAAGGGGATTTAAGAGATTTTCTTGCTGAGCGGGTTGAAAGGTTCGCGATACCGGATGTTTTTATGCCATGGCCCGATGCTATTTCTCTCGACGATGCCAAGATCGACTACAGCAATCTGGCTCGGATTGCTGCGGAAAAAATACCTTAAAAAGGGAGCTACGTTTTTGTTGTGTGGAGAATAGTATGTCGGTGATATTCCAATGAGCGTGATTCGAAAACTGATAAACTACTTCAATTCTCTGGTTGCAAAATTGCTTGGATTGCACGACTCGCCAACATCTTTGGCGGGTGGAGTGGCTATTGGCATCTTCGTAGGTTTCACCCCACTTTTTGGATTGAAGACGCTCCTCTGCTTGGGGGCCGCCTACCTCCTGCGGTGTAATCCGATTGCCGCCGTGATCGCAGTCACTTTACACGATGTGTGCGCTCCATTCTGGCCAGTGATCCTCGAAGTAGAATATGAAATCGGTTTATGGATTCTAAAGGTACTGCATAGTGCTCCCGAGGTGACCGAAATAAGAGAGTTTCATATGCGCGACTTCATGAAGTGGACGACATTTCTTGGGATCGGGCTTCCTATGCTTGTAGGCTCCCTGTTTTTGTCAGCGCCATCCGCGTTTATAAGCTACTTTGCTGTCTATCCTGTTTTCAAGCGTCGCGCCGATCGGCGGGCAGCTATGATTGAAGCGGAGAGCCCTTAATATGAAAAAAGGAACTGCAATTCTTTCCGTTATTTTGACGCTCTTAGGCGGATTTCTACTCACTCGCGAGTCTAGCACGTACGCTTGGTGGGATGTTGTGTGGGTTTTACTTCTTGCGATATTGTCTTATATCGGGCTCGTGACTCATGCTGGCTTGGCCAAGGCTCGAGCCTGTGCCGGGATCGTGGTGGTAGTTTTTTCGGCTTTCATTGCCCTCACGGTTTTCACCGGTTGGCCACTAGGCCCAATCAGATTCTGCGGTCCCGAAGCCCTTAAATTGGGGAATTCCTTTCCGCTCTTACCGCCACTTCTCGCGTTTGCCTTACTCAGCCTTTGCCAAAAAACAGCAGCTCAGATTTTTTCATCTGTTGGTCGCAATGCCTTGGCGATCATTACAGCGGGATTCTTTTGCCTCACGCTCGCAAATGGATTGGTCTTCCTCTGCAAGGCGCGGCTTTGGTGGTTGTGGAATCCATGGGGAGGGGGATCAACTTATTTCCAAGTGGCGATGGCATTCGTGATGCTCGCCTTGGCCGGCTTTTTCCTATCTCGCATTTACCCAGAAGACACGGGTTTAAAATTAACGCGATGGTCTCCAGAGGGGGTTGTTCTCCTTACCATCAATATGCTGTTTATTGCGGCAAATATTTTGCTTCTTCCTAGGTTGTTATGAAGTCGGGCTTTTTGGAGTTTGTGCGCAACAGCCTCCGAAGCGAGGAGCCAACGCATCC
>RFZT01000274.1 GCA_009920585.1 bacterium | reverse complement strand
ATGCAGGCTGTTGTGACCAACGTGCACAATCACAGGCAGCCGACCGTCACTTGCTTCAATGTAGGCCTCGGCGACCAGGCGTCGCTCAGCGACAGTGAGCGCGTGTCCTTCACCGGTGGTGCCGCACACATAGAGTCCCACGATGCCGTCGTTGAGAAGGTGGTCGACAACAGCGCCGACGACCTCAAGGTTGAGACTGCCATCATCGCGCATAGGCGTGAACGTAGCGGCCATGAGCCCAGCCGTCGGCAACTCTGCGGTCAGGCGCACACTGGTCTCAGTCACCGATGACCGTTGTTTGCACGATTTTGGCCCGAATCTGGGTAAGTCGAATACATAGGCACCTCTATGGATAGTGCATCACTCACATAATCAGCGACACATGGGATGTCAGAAAATAACATAGTGCTGCTCCCATTACAAGAACATATCTACAAAGCCGACCTCTTCTGCGCCCCCAAATTAGAAACTAATCCTGAATGTAATTGTTATCAGGCAAACTCTCCGGGAATTGCGATGTTCGGCCCCATGACATCCCATGTTACAGGGCCAGAATCAAGATTTACGTGGGGCCAGCCGAGTTTGTCTATATGAGATCGGATGCCGTTGAAGTGGTTTCTGACAGCCACAGCGGCCCCAGCGCCATCTCCCTTTGCGACCAGATCGTAGATGAGACGATGATCGGCGGCGGTGGTGGCGAGATCGACCCCTCGGTCGGGGATCGTTTCGGCAATGGATCTGTAGGCGAGCCAGAAGGCGCGGAGTAACTCTGACAGCAGGCCATGACCTAGCGGTGCATAGAGCGCCGCATGGAACGCCATATCGATGTCGGTAAAGGATTGGCCTAGCCCGGCGCGGGTCTCCATGATTATGACAAGGGCCTCTAGACGGGCCAGATCGTCCGGACGAGTCTGCGCCACTGCTCGGGCGACGAGTTCAACCTCGAGGGCGGCACGGACCTGGACCAGCTCCAATGCGGCACGGCCGTCCGTGTGCAGGGAAATCCTTGCGAGGTAGGACAGCAAATTGACGAGTGGATCGAGGCTTCCTGCTGAGACGTAGGTTCCCGAGCCACGCTTAATCGTCACGACCCCCAAGGCCTGTAAAGATTTAATTGCCTCGCGCACGGAGTTTCTACCCACACCTAGCTCCTCTACAAGCTCGCGCTCGTTCGGAAGAGCGTCTCCCGGTCGAAGCCGTCGATTTAAAATCAACTCAATGATCGAGTTATGAAGGAGGCTGTTGCTAGTTTCACTGGTAAGCGAGGGGTCTTGCGTTGGGACCTGATCTTGGATATTCTTTTTTAATGACATGGGATATCCCATGTGTCCACGAGGAGGCTGACCAAACTGTGACTGATACGCATAGAAAACATCCCCTTCTGAAAAGCTTATGGGGAAAAGAGTAGCGCATGCCTCTGCCAGCTACCGGCCCGCTCCCAAGTGTCTCGTGAATGTATGACTGCCGAGATGCCGCAAGCGAATTCTACTGGGCGGGCTCTACTTATGGACCCGCGTGTCATCGCATCCACGAGCGGTGTTGACATAGTTCTGGGCCGCGTGCAGAAGCATCCAACAAACCCGCTCTTCGGTGAGGACTACTTCGCGATCCCCTCCCGACCCTGGGAGACAAGGTTTGACAACGTCTACCCGTCGGTTGTGCTCGACCCGGATTCGGGACTCTTCCGTGTCTGGTATTTCAGTTTCCTAACGGACTCTGATATGGCAGACATCCCACTTGCTGAGCGGCCATCTCGCACCTACGGCTCACCCGCCCGCGAGGACGGGCTACTTTATGCCGAGTCACGTGACGGGATCACGTGGTTCAAGCCAGAACTCGGTCTCATCGGGTTCCAAGGCGGAACGGCAAACAACATTGTCATGAGCACGGAATCGCACGGAATCCACTCTGGAGGGGTGCTGCTCGACGAGCACGAAACCGATCCTGCTCGCCGCTACAAGGCTGTCTTCCGCAATCGCCGTGACCGCACTATGGCGGTGTCGTTCTCGGCCGACGGCCTCGACTGGTCACAGCCCGTACCTTGGGCGCAGTACTCGGCCGTGGGCGACACGCACACAAACGGCTTTTGGGATGCGAGTCGGAAAAGTTATGTGGTGGTTACCAGGGGATGGACTGACAGCACGCCAGACAACCCCTATATCGGCGAACGCATTGTTCTGCGCACCGAGAGCGAGGACTTCCTAAATTGGACGGAGCCGCGTGAGGTCCTACGCGGTGCTGACGAGCACGACCAGATCTACTCAATGCCGATAGCCCGATATGCCGACCTCTACATTGGTCTTCCCGCAGTGTTCCACAAGGGTGAGCCCAACGCGAGCGATTGGGACCTTGTCGACACCGAACTGGCCATCAGTCTCGACACTGAGAAATGGTCACGCGTCGCCCCGGGAACACCATTGATTCCCCGCGGACATGGGTCCTATCCGACAGGCGCCTATGACTGTGGCTGCATCTACGCATCTGCTCCGATCGTGATCGATGACCAAATCTTTCTCTACTATGGCGGAAGCAACGGAACACACAATGGATTCCGCGAGAGCTCGCTCAATTTGGCCACCCTGCCATTGGATCGTTGGGCTGGATACTGCGCGGGTCCTTCGCTCGGCTTCATCACCACGACGGCTCTTGTTCTGGACCCTCACACCTTCAGTCTCAATGTTGCGACATCAGAGACCGGCTCAATCCGTGCAGCAATCCTGACAGAGACCGGCTCCGCTCTCAATGGCTTCGAATTCGACGACTGCGCACCAATCACAGGCGACGGTCTGCGTCTATCTATCTCGTGGTCACGTGAGCTCGCCGAACTCCCCAACACGCCCGTGCGACTGAGGTTCGAACTTCGCGACGCCACAGTTTTTGCTATCAACGGGGCGACGAGGGCCACGACATGACTGAACTATATCGACGCCAGTTCGTTGATTTCGGGACGTACCTAGAATCACAACCATCACGCGCTAACACGAGTTTGAAGCTTGCCCCCATATCTAGCTGCAACAACATAAAAGCACGACCTAATCGAAAGGAAAAGGAATGAAAATCAAAATCCTCATCGTCGCCACGGCCTTGGGACTTACCTGCCTCCCGTTGCAAGCACTTACAACTGGGGCTGCAGCGGCAACTTCCAAGCAATGGAAGTCTTGGGCCACTGTCGCGCAGTACAAAAAGGAAACGGGCAAGACGATTTCAAGATACGTCGATCCTCCGGTACTTGCCTCCAAGGTGAAATCAGGCGCTCTTCCAGCAGCAGTATCCCGAATTCCCAAGGATGCCCAGGTCGTAGCTGGACCTAACGGTGTTGGTCAGTCCGGCGGCACGCTCCAGGTCCGGAGCCTCGGTGGCTCAGACCTGCTCTTCGAGTACCCATTCTCAT
>RFZT01000273.1 GCA_009920585.1 bacterium | reverse complement strand
CTACGCTCACTCCTTCGGAGTTGCCTTCGGCAATCTATCTCGCTCTGCTCGGCTGTGGTTAAAAAATCTCCGCCTCCGCGTCTCCGCGCCTCCGCGTGAACCTCCACCGGATGCGGCAAATAGATCACCCTCACACCAATCAATCTCTCCAACGCCCTCTGCATCGCATGCGTCTCCACCCCCAGCACAAGTCGCCCACTCTCCACTTCTTTTCTTAAACCTGCAAAAAGCCAAGCCATCAACTTCGTCGTCGGTCCTCCATTCCAAAGCGGCTTACCCACCTCATCCAAACGAATCGGTAAATTCGGAAAAAACAAAAGCACCCGTGAATTGCTAGGCACCGAACCCGATTTCAAAAGCAACCACCACCCCAGCAAATGATGCACGAGAACCGTCGGCACGAAGATAATGTCCGGTGGACATGAAGTCGAATTCAGTTTCGGAGATTTTTGACCACGGATGGCACAGATTGACACGGATTCAGAATTATTCTCGGAAACGCGGAGGTCATTAGCTTTGCGAATGTCGCTGAGTTTTTCACTATCCATCTGCAAGCCTGCTTGCGCCTGGGCATCCAAAAACTCCGCCGAATCAGATACCTGATCCACCTTCGCGCTTCGCGACCCAGATTTTTCTGTGCAAAGCACATAAGCAGAGCCACTCGCGGAGCGATTGAGCGATGTGTTTTCACAGTCCCGTGCAAGCTCGCTTGGTAAGGGATTTGAAAACGCAGCGCCAGCAAAGGTTTCCTGGGCTAGGCCCTGCGCCTCTTCCATCCGTGTATATCCGTGAAATCCGTGGTTAGATTCTTTCGCGCCCTTTCCAGTCTTTTCGCGGTCAAAACTTCTGAAAACTCTCCGCAACGCAAAAAATGTGGCCATCGCATGCAGCGGCACCCGCGCATATCGCTTCCACGCACCCGCCCGATCACCCATCCGATGCCAGATCGATTCCGGCAACACCGCCCTCGCCCCCAGCGACTCCAGAATAAACCCCTCCGCCTTCCGGTCGCATAATACCTCAACCTCATCCCCGAGCGCCCGCAAACCACGCACAAAAGTCGAGACATACTCAAACCAGTGTCCCTTCCTATCCCGCAAAGCATCTTCAACGATCAGCCACTTCATTTTTGGATCATTTTACCAAGCAACTTACTATTTGCCCTCCCGCATCGAAACGCCCGACTCCATCGATGCCCAAAAACCCTCTGCTTTAAACCACCAAACTTCTGAAAAACAAAACCTGAAACCTGAAACCTGAAACCTGAAAAGCGGCTTCGTTTCCAAATCAGCTTAATTTCATTCTCCAAACCTGGATCTCTTTTTTCCAAATTAACCAAATCCCTCCAAGCAAGATAAGCTCTCAGACGAAAACCGAACCACGCTGAAGGCGTGGTGGTAACGGGTAGCGAGTAACTGGTAGGGGGTGATGCATCGCAGAGCGATGCTGAGGCGGGTAGCGAGTGGCTGGTGTCGGGTAAATAAGCGGGATCATCCGCGGAGCGGATGGGCGATGTGTTTGCACAATCCCGACCAAGCTCGCTTGGCAAGGGATTTGAAAACGCAGCGACGTTTGGCTTGTCCAAGCGCTGACCCGGTTCCTTTCTGCGTTCATTTGACTCGCTCGTTCCCACTCCTCTCGCCCCTACGGGGCTGCCTGCGGCAGTCTCCCGAGCGGCTGCCCTCGCCTCCTGGGTGTGTATATCCGAGCCATCCGTGGTTAAAAAATCTCCGCGCCTCCGCGCCTCCGCGTGAGCCCCCACCGCTTGATTCGCCTTCACCAAAAACCTCGCCCAATGCGTAACTCGCTTCACATGCCCCTCCTTCGACGCGGTCAACTTTCCTTCCTCCCCCAGTCGATAAAGCACAAGTGTCTCAGGAGTATGGACAACCCCCGCTCCAGCTAAAAGACACCTCAAAAAAAGCAACTGATCCTCCCCCACCCAAATATCTTCCGGAAACCCTCCCGCACGCTCCAGAATCGACCGCCGAAACAAGCACGCATGCGGAACCACCGACCAATTCGTCAGCAAAGCTCTCACCAAATCCCCCTTGGGCAATCCCCTCGCCTGCAAAACTGGCCCCTCAGCAGAAAAATCAGAATCAGGAAACTTGGAACCACGGATTTCACGGATTAACACGGATTCAGAAATACTCACAGAAACACCAGGGTCATTCGCGGAGCGACTGGAGTGGATTTTTTGAGAGACCACTTGCAAGCCAGCTTGCGTGGGGTCTTCCAAAAACCCCTTCGAATCAGCCAACTGATTCACCTTAGTGCTTCCAATACCCGTTTTACTTTCAGCTACAAAGGGGCCAATCGCATAGCGATTGAGCGATGTGTTTGCACAATCCCGAGCAAGCTCGATTGGTAAGGGATTTGAAAACGCAGCGCAGCTTGGCTTGTCCAAGCGCTGCCCCGGTTCATCCTCCTCTGTGCTCTCTGTGTCATTTGACTCGCTACGCTCACTCCTTCGGAGTTGCCCTCGGCAATCTATCTCCCGTTGGTCGGTTGTGGTTAAAAAATCTCCGCGCCTCCGCGCCTCCGCGTGAGACTCATTCCCTTTCGCTCCTCCCTCCTGCTCCGCAGGCAGAAATCGCCCCTTCACCCACGGCCCATATGCAATATCCGCCCCCGTTCGCAGCAACGCCTCAAGCTGCACCTCGTGCTTATTTGGGGAAGCAATATCATCACTATCAAAGAAATGAATAAACTCGCCCGTCGCCTCAGCAAGCCCTCGATTTCTCGCCGCCCCGGGACCAGAATTCTGCTGGCGCAGAATTTTCAATGTTGGATTTTGAATGTTGGATTTTAAATTTTCTGAAACCTGCTCACCGTCATCATTTTTCAGGTTTCCGGTTTCCCGTTTCCAGTTTTCAAACGCTTCCAGCGTTCTCTCCACCGTTCCGTCTGTCGACCCATCGTCCACCACGATGATCTCCTTCGCCGACACCGTCTGGTTCAGCAAACTCCGCAGCGTCTCACCGATGAGACCCGCCCGGTTGTAGGCAGGTATGATGACAGAAATCGAGTGTCTTTCCGACACATTTGAAGCAGTTTGACTCAAAGCGCAAAAGTGCGGACGAAATTCCTAATATTCATCCATCGAATTCCTTCGTGATCCTCGCGAAAATGGGAGTCCATGCTCAAAATTATGCGTGGGTAATTGTCGCCAATGGCCCGCAGGGGGCGAATTTCCCTCTCAAGCGTCATCTCATCCGAAAGCAGATACGCCACTTGGATATCAGTTCGCAGACCGTCTTTCGTGGCAACAAAGTCCACCTCGTAGGCATCCCACCGCCCCACTTCCACTTTGTGCCCGGTGGCGAGCAAATGATTGCAAACGATTGTCTCGAGCTGAATGCCAATATCCTGGGCCCGATGCCCCAGCATTGCATTTCGA
>RFZT01000272.1 GCA_009920585.1 bacterium | reverse complement strand
TTCGGTTGACGGGCAATGGCCCCATTGTAGTGTGCGCGCATGAAAACTTGGTCCGTGATTGTATTTTTTCTGATGTTGATTTGTTGCGGGGTGGCTCAGGCTGCGAGTGGGGATGCGACGGCTATCGTGGACATGAAGGTGGATTGGTCTCTTGCCTGGCTCGCCGATTCGAATGCTTGGGCGACCCTGCTCTTGCTTATCGCTTTGGAATTGGTACTCGGGATCGACAATATCCTGGTCATTACGCTGGCCGTTTCCCGTGTTGAGAGCTCGCAACGCGACAAGGCAAGAATGCTCGGTCTCGCCCTTGCTCTTGTGATGAGGTTGGCGGCCCTTTGTGGAGCCGGTTTGCTCATGAGCATGAGGGACCCCGTCCTGCATATCCATAACTTGGGCCTCTCGGTCAAAGATCTCGTGCTGCTTGCTGGTGGACTTTTCCTGACTTGGAAGGCCGTTTCCGAAATCCACCACTGTGTTGAAAAGCCAGTAGGGGAAGAGTCCGACGGAATGCCCAAAGCTGTCGCCACGACATTCAGTGCTGCGATCGTTCAGATCGTCATACTGGATGCCGTGTTTTCGATTGATTCCATTATCACCGCAGTTGGACTCACTTCATTTATGTGGGTGATTATTCTGGCTGTTCTGGTTTCTTTTCTGGCCGTATTGGCGTTTGCAAAACCGATTGGGGATTTTGTTCTACGGCATACGGCTCTCAAGATCCTTGCACTCTCTTTCCTCGTCTGTATTGGCATGACGTTGATAATGGAAGGGCTCCATAAGCATGTAGAAAAAGAGTATCTCTACTTGCCGATGGGCTTTGCGTTGTTGGTTGAGTTGCTGCAGATGCGGGCTAGTCACAATGCCAATCGGCACTCGAAGAAGTCGATTTGAATACGTCTTGGAAAAGAGTTTGCGAAAGCAAGCCCGAGGAGGTTGAATAAAATTTATCTATTTTTCTGGGTATGCGTTTGACTCAACCGACCGCAATGCGTCGTGTTACTGAGATGATTTTATAGGGAATCGGATCGATAGGAGTAGCCTGCTGAGCTAAGCGGAAAAGCAATTTGCCGCGAGATGCCGATTTTCGCCTATTGAATCGGAATACGAACTCATTGAAGTAATCTTCCAAATAATTGTGCGGCACTCCGCCCTGCAAAGTTCTCAATATCCATCTTTTGAAAAGCGAAATCGCCAAATGCGCTCTGGAAAGAAAGACCATGCCTTTTTCCTGCTTCGTTTGAACTTTTCTATCATGTTTGCATCCTTGCTTTGCTCGAAAGCAAAGGGATTGCTTAATTCTCCTCTTGAAATCGCGGTTTTTTAAGCTCCGTAGCTTTTTGTGAAACGCTTGCGACTTTCTGGCTCCTGTTGATCGGCTGTTTTTGCAGTCACGGATGTCGTTTCGGCGATTGGCTCCGGCGCTGGCTGGGAAGCTGTCTCGGTTGGCGCGTTTGAAGAGGCTTGAACGAAGGCGAGGCGGAGGTCGTTTAGCACGCCTGAGAGCATTTGCGTCTCTTCGTTGGAGAGGTTCCCGCGAGTTTTATCCTCGAGCATTTCCAGCATGTCGATAAACATGCGGGCATAAGGAAGATTGATCTCAGGTTGATTGGTTTGCGGATTGGGGATGCGGCCAAGGAACATGGCGGCTTGCTGGGCTTGCATCATGACAAGTTCCATGAAGCGTTGAGCCATTTCACCAGCGTTAATTGAGTTTCTAACTTCGGCCATAGGATTATTTGTTTTCGGTTGTTTGGGTTTTTTCAGGTGGGAGTACAGTCGCTTCCACTGCATTTTCGGATGAGAAGAATTTAGCGGCAACGCGACGGGTATCTTCCAGAGAGACTTTTTCGATATCGTCTTTGCGGTGCTTGTAGGAATCAAAGCCCAGCCCCATCAATTCATCGACTGCGCAGGCGGCAGCGAAGGCGCTGTTGCTCTGGTTGCGAATCGCTTCGCCTCCGATGAGCTTCGCGCGGGCGCGGGTGAGTTCCTCCTCGGTGAGCCCGCCTTTGGCAAGATCGGCAATCTCGGATCGCATCTCATTGGTGACAGGAGTCACTTTTTGAGGATCGGTGCCGAGATAAAAGAGGAACGCGCCAGGGGCGAGTCCGCAGAATTGGGAGGCTCCCACAAAATAGGCGAGGCCCATCTTTTCGCGAATGCGGTTGAAGAAGCGTGAACCGAGATCGCTCGAGGCAACGCTGATCATCTCGAGCGCGGTGCGGTCTGGATCCTTCGCTGAGGCACCCTGATATCCGATCATGAGCACAGCCTGTTTCTTATCCAAATGGGCTATTGATGGAGGCACGCTACGATTTGGAGTTGGGGAGGGGACCTCTTCAAATGCCAGTTTCCCAGAAGGGAGGGCGGCAAGGTGTTTTTCAAAGAGGCGACGAACCTCTTCGGCTTTCACATCACCGAAAACGGAAATCACGCCGTTGTTGGCAGTGGCGAAGCTTTTGTGAAACTCTTTGAGTTGAGCTTGAGTAATGGCGTTAACCGAGTCGGGTGATCCCATATTGCGGAGACCGTAGGGATGGTTGCCAAAGAGTTTTTCGCGAACCAGATTGCGGGCGACAGAGGTCACTTGCTCCTCGTCGGCTTTGATTCCGGCCACTTGGCTTTTCTTTTCGAGTTCGATCTCGCGATCTGGGAATATGGGGTTGAGGAGGACATCGGAGAGAAGTTCCACTCCCAAAGCTAAGTCGGGTTGCATGATTTCCACCCCGACGCTGAATGAGTTATTCCCGCTATCCGAGCCGATGCTGCCGCCGACGCCTTCGATCTGGTCGGCGAGTTCCTCGGCGGTGCGAGTTTTAGTGCCTTTGAGAAGGGTTTGTGAGTAGAGGCGGGTGATGCCATTAGTTTCGCGCGTCTCAGCGAGGAGCCCCCCGCGGAAGACGGCATTCATCGATACGAGCGGCAGTCTGGCATCTTCGCGAACGAGAAGACGAAGGCCATTCGAGAGAGTGAATTTCTGGATGTCGCCTGGCTTAATGTCAGCGGCACCCAATTTTTTACCTGCTAGGGAGCCAGTGGGATTAAGTGACGTGATATTGATAGTGTCATCACGGAGATATTGGTTCGCGACGCGCTGGATATCTGCCTCCGTGACCTTGGCTATCAGGTCGATGTAGTGTTTTGAGAAGTTCAGGTTGCGGGTCAGCATCCAGTTTGAACCGACATCACTCGCCTTGCCGCGTGCCGTGGTGAGAGCGCCTAATTGCGAGGAGAGAATGGAGCGACGGGCCCGGTCAAGTTCCGTCTTTGTGACGCCATTTTTTTTGAGGTCCTCGAGAATGGCGAGGGATTCCTTTTCAGCAGCATCACGTTTGTCGGGATCGGTGACGGCTTGCATTACGAAGATACCTTCATTTTGTAGAGAAAACATGCCTGCAGAGGC
>RFZT01000271.1 GCA_009920585.1 bacterium | reverse complement strand
GTCTGCGCCTCGGCGTGGACACCCGAATCCGTTCGACCAGCGCCATGGACTATGACTCGGTCGCCGCACAAGGCTGCAAAAGCACGCTCCAGGTGATCCTGTATGGTGTTCCCTGCTGCTTGGCTCTGCCAGCCCTCGAAGGCACCTCCATGGTAGGCGATTTCGAGTTTGAGTCTCATGATACCGAATCCAGCCAGCCTTGAAGGATGATCTGGGCGGCGACTTGGTCGATGATCGGTCTTTGTTTTTTGGTATTCTTGCCGGCCTCATGGAGGGATCGCTGAGCGGAGACGGTGGTGAGTCTTTCATCCCAAGCGATGACCTTGATTTCCGTGGAACTCCTCAAGGCCTCGATAAACTCCTTCGCCTTGGTCGCGGCGGGGCCGTAGGTGCCATCCATATTGCGAGGCATTCCGACGATGATAGTTTGCGCCCCGCGTTCGGCCACCAGAGTGAGGATCCGCTTTTTCACATCGCTCGTTTTGACGGCGATGGTTTCGAGCGGGTGGGCGAGCATTCCAAGGTCGTCGCTGATTGCGACTCCGACTCGAGCGTCACCTAGATCAATGCCAAGGGCTTTTTTCATTTGTGATTGAAAGTCACATATCTTGCGCTAAGGTTCAACGATCATGTCACAACTCTCTCTGGACAAGTTTGGCGAGAACCTCCCGGTCTCTGGGATTGTTGGGTTTTCGCAGGTCGCGATCGGACTCGGTGCTGGTTTTCTGGTAGCCGAAAGCATTGGTCAAAATGCCCGCCGTAGCGCTGGCATCGCTCTCGTCGGATTGGGCGTCGCCGCTCTTGTGCCGATCATCTGGGGCATCACCTCAAAAATCAGTTCCCGTCCTGAATCTTCCCGCGCGATGCGTAAACGCCTCGAAGGGATCCGCGGAGAATACGACGCTGCTCAGTAGCCGTGTTTGATCGGAGGGTTGACTTGACTCGTCCGCGACTCGTTTTGGCGTCAGCCTCTCCGCGCCGCCGCGATCTTCTTTCGCAGGCCGGTTACGATGTCCAAATCGCTGCTTCAGATGTCGAGGAGATGGATTCGTGTAACGAGGGGCCAGAGGCTTTGGCTCTCATCAACGCAAAGCGAAAGTGGACGGCCGTTGCCCCTCAATATCCAGGTGAGATCGTGGTCGCGGCGGATACCGTGGTTTGGTTGGATGGACGCTTTTACGGAAAGCCGGTGGATTTTTCCGAGGCCACGCAAATGCTGACGGTCTTGTCCGGTCGCACGCACCAAGTGGTCACAGGAGTCGCCTTGGGTCGAGCCGGCGAGGGGTTGCAAGAGTTTGCAGAGGTATCCTTGGTCACATTCCATGCCTTCTCCGAAAAGGAAATAGTGGCGTATTTGAAAACCATCCACCCGCTGGATAAAGCTGGGGCCTATGCCGCACAGGATGACAACGGTAGACTCATAGCCAAGCTCGAAGGCTCGATTTCCAATGTCATCGGCCTACCGATGGAAAAGTTGGGTGCTTTTCTTGCCTCCGAAAATTATCGGCGGCAGTAGTAAATAAAGGCGGGCGGAAAGTTCTGCATCACCACAGGGGTTCGCTGGACATCTTTGAAGATGCGTTCCAGATTTGCCCGGAAGCGGCGTCCCGACCTCAATCGATGCGGTCCGTAATAAGCAAATGTCGTGAAAATTCCTCCCTCGACGAGGGCACCGTGAATCTGATCCAAGATCGAGCACTGCAAGGTTTGATCAAAAACCGCCCACGGCAATCCCGACAAAATCGCGCTCGGTCGGGGGATGTTTTCCGAATCGAGGTGGTTCTGTAGGTCGGTGGCGCAACCTTGGATGATCTTTGCATTCGGAAATTTGCGCGAAACTGATCGCGCGAGATCGGGGCTTTTCTCGATAGCGGTGAATTGGGCGCCCGGTGCGAGGCTTTCCAAAATATGGCCCGTGAAGGCGCCGGTGCCTGGTCCTAGCTCGACCACACTCAAGGCGGATTGGATCGAGGACGTACTAACCATGGCCTTTGCGAGCCAAGGTGAGGACGGCCAAATAGCGCCGACCGTGGTCGGTGCTTGGATCAGGGCCTTAAAGAAGCCGAATGACATGGCGCAGACCTTGGTTTGGCATCCGATGGAGCGCAATCTTAAAAGTTTTTTCCATTCGAGAATAAAAACGCATTTGCTATCGTGCGAATATGAAATTTTGCAAGTTCGCCATGTTCTTCCTGTTTCCGGTCGTCCTGATGGCCCGAGATACGATGATCGATAATACGGGCATCGTGGAAAATCCGAAGCCCACATGGGAGACGCAAAAGCAGGCCCGAACGTTCTCGCTTCTTATTCCCGCACCGCGCGGCCAAATCACCGACCGCAATGGTCTTCCCCTCGCGCAAAATCGCGTGAGCTATAATCTCGCTATCATTTTTCCGACGCCATTGGACTGGACAGACGAGAAGATCGTTTCGTTTGCGCGGCGTCAGATCGCGCTTTCGAGCAGCCTCATTAATCGGGATATGAAAGTGCCTGATGCCACGATTCTCAATCACTACAAGAACCGCGGCGTTCTTCCTCTGGATATCGCCGAGGACCTCTTGCCCGGCGAAATCACCAAGCTCCAAAAAAATATGCCGCCCGATCAGGTATTGAGGCAAACCTATGTGCGCTTCTATCCGAGTGGACCGCTTGCTGCGCACATCATTGG
This sequence comes from bacterium, assembly GCA_009920585.1. Classification (GTDB taxonomy): domain Bacteria; phylum Verrucomicrobiota; class Verrucomicrobiia; order Chthoniobacterales; family Terrimicrobiaceae; genus UBA967. The sequence goes on along the minus strand of RFZT01000271.1, from coordinate 752 downwards.
CTACACGGGTCCGCAAGCCCCTCTCTCCGCTAGGCCAATCGAGAACAACGATCTCATCTTCCCCGAGAGCGAGGGGCGGGAGGGGATAGAGCAGATTTTTGATAAGGAACTTCGCGGTCAACCAGGGCTCCTTCAAATCACCTTCGGTCCAGATGGAAAAAAATCTTCCGAGCGTGTCGCGCGGCAACCCGTGCCGGGATACAACGTCATCACCACACTCGATATGAATATTCAGGAGACGTGTGAGAAAACCCTCGCAAAAAATGCCAAGCGCGGAGCGATGGTTGTGATGGACCCTAATAACGGTGAGATTCTGGCGATGGTTTCGTATCCGGCATTCAATCCCAATGACTTTGTTCCCACCGTCAAACAGAGTGTTTTTTTAGCCTATTCGAACGACCCCGCCGATCCTCTTGTGCCTAGGGCGTTCCGATCAGCATATCCGCCAGGATCGACCTTCAAAACCTTTGTGGGCCTTGCTGCGTTGAATTCGGGGCTGATCAAACCCGACGAGATGTTTGCCTGTCCGAGAGAACTTGCCGTCGGAAACCATGTTTTTAAAAACTGGAAGAAAGTTGATGCAGGCCGATTGAATTTCAAGGAGGCGCTCACGCAGTCCTGCAATACTTGGTTTTATCAAGCGGGGCTGAAGATCGGGTCGGAACCTATCATCCAATATGCGACACAGCTCGGTCTCGGGCGGCGCACCGGCATTCCACTCCGAGCCGAGGCCGTGGGCAACATTCCCGATG
>RFZT01000028.1 GCA_009920585.1 bacterium | reverse complement strand
AGTCATATCGCTCCCGCGCGCGCGGCGTATCCCTTTGAACTCACTGATCAGGATGGGAATCGCTTTCGCTTGGCCGACCAGCGGGGCAATGTGATTTTGCTGAATTTTGGATTCACAAACTGCCCGAATATTTGCCCGACATCGCTAGCGCACTTGGCGGCCACCTGTCGGCAGCTCCCGGATTCCATTCGCCAGCGGGTGAGAGTCGTTTTCGTGAGTGTTGATGAGAGGGACGACATTGCGGTTCTCAAAAAATACATCCCCCTTTTCGATGAGAAATTCACTGGATTGACCGGGGACAAGGAAACCATTGGAAACGTCGCGCGAGCCTATGGTGCTTTTTATCGGAAGGCGGAATCCGCCACGAAGGACGATGCGGATTATCTCATCGACCACTCGACGAATACCACGCTCATCGATCCGGATGGGAATCTCCGGCTGGTTTATAGTATCGATCAACTTTCCAAAGGGGCGGAAATGGCTGGTGACATCCTGCAGGTTTTTGGTCTTCCGAGACCCGCTTCAAGTCCGAACGGAACCCGGCCATGAGATTTCCAGTCGGGATTTTGCCTTTATCGGCATTTTTGCTAGCCGCCTGTGGGCCGGCGCCGCAAGCGGAGGTTGATACCACCCCTCTCAACGGGCGGGAGATTTATGCCACTCGATGCGTGTCCTGCCATCAGGCCGATGGCGGTGGCATTCCGGGGCATTGCCCCCCGATGGTGGGTTCGCCGATTCTTGCGGGTTCTTCGGATGATTTGATTCAACTCATCCTGCTTGGGAAAAAAGGTCCGATCGCACGCAATGGCGTCACCTACAATGGGGTCATGCCGGCTTGGCGATATGATCTCAATGATTCTCAAATCGCTGATGTTGTGAATGAGCTCTATGCTCGTTGGCAACCTCAGAGGGCGGCGATATCGCCCGAGGCTGTCCAAAACATCCGCCAATCGCTGGTCGGGAGACAACCCTTCTCTGATTCTTTGCCTAAGTGAGCGGTTGCAATCGTTATTATGAAACAAAAAAAGAAGCCGACCCTTTCGGATCGGCTTCTTGTTAAGTTTGTTTCTCTAATTCAAATTAGAAAGCGAAGCGAAGACCAGCGCGAACGGCAACTGCGTTCTGTGGATCAACGGAAGAATAAACGTAGCGAGCATCGGAGAAGAGACCGATGTTGTTCGTTACACGATATTCCAAACCACCGCCAACGTGACCGAAGCCGTGACCGGGGCGATTGCCACCGTAGGCTGCACCACCGCCAACAAGGGCGTAAGGAGCGAGGTTGAGCGAGCAGATTGGGAGACGGAGGAAAATGTTACCTGCGGTAGCCCACTCAGCCGTGTTCTTATCGCGACCGAAGAGGTCTTGCTCGATGCCCACACCGATGAACTTTGTGAAGAAATAGTTAACACCAAGTCCACCACCCCAACCTGGTTGACCTTCATCGAAGAAGGTTCCAAGACCGAAGGCGTCAACTTGAAGCTCCTGATCCCGGAATTTGCATTCGGAGACGGGGGCAACTGTTTCTTTGAACGTTTTGGCTGAAGTGCCAGCGAAGGCACCTGTCACCGTTACGGCGACTGCGAGTAATGCTACTGTTAGTTTTTTCATAGTATGTGTAGTTTAGACGATCCGGGTAAGAGAACCGTCGAGCTGCAATCTTTATAGTTTGGCAGCTAAGGTCAAACAAATATTTTCATTTGTAGGCTAGGGCATTCGCCCCACTATACGCATTTAAACTTTCGGTTTTTCGGATCGGATTTTTTCTTTTTCCAATTCCCGTTTCTCTTCGAGGCGGGCGATTTCCGAAACGAGTTGGCGCCGGATCTCTTGTTGTTCGTGCGGGGCAGCTTTGAAAATCTGCTCCTCAAGAAAGATCTTTTTCTCCGCGATCGAGGCAACGATCCGAATATCGACTTCGGCGATGCGTTGCTTTTGCTCATCGGTGAGCGCGCTGGCAGGTGACTGTTTTTCCAAGCGACCCATGGCGAGTTCGTATGCGGATTTCATGTTTGAAGGTTAACAAACTAACGGAATCTGCCACAGAAAAATTGCGGAAGTCGTGGAGGGAATGTTTAGTGTTTCATTTGAATGTCCCACCTAAGGTTATTAAGCACAGATTTTGACGGCACCCTGATCGAGCACTTTTCGGATGGTCGCTGCACGGCGGACTTCGCCGAGGTACTCCGGCAGCACAAAAAACACGGAGGCGTCTGGGCGGTGAATACCGGTCGGGGGTTGGTCCATGCGATCGAGGGTGTGGAAAAATTTCAAGCCCCTGTGCAACCGGATTTCCTTCTGACCAATGAGCGTGAGATATTCCACCGAAGCTCCGATGGTCGGTGGGTGCCGGAGACGGGTTGGAACCAGACTTGCTATCAGAGACACGACGAGTTGTTTGAAAATTCCAAAGCAATTTTCGATTGGCTTCGCTCCCATGTCGATTTGAGACCCGGCATCAGTCTCGCTGAGGAAAATGGCCAGATCTGCGGAGTCATCACTTCCACCGAGGCGGAAATGACGGAATTTGTCGATTCATTGGAGAAAGAAAGCGCGATGGCGCCAGACTTTTCCTATCAGCGCAACACGATCTACCTTCGGTTTGCGCATCGCGATTACCACAAAGGTTCTGCTCTTGGGGAGCTTTGTCGAGTGCTGGGAATTCGACATGACGAAGTGCTTGCTGCCGGCGACCATTTCAACGATCTCCCGATGCTGGACGGTCGCTTTGCGGCTTATCCATGTTGTCCCTCCAACGCGATTCCCGAGGTGCGCGAGACGGTGCTCGCTGCTGGTGGGCATGTCGCCTCGAAGCCTGCGGCGAATGGAGTCGCGGAATCCTGGCATTTTTTCCACACGGACCACGTCTCATGAGTCTGAAAACCATAAAAAAAATCCGAGCCAAACTGGGGCCATCGGCTGTCATGACTGATCCAGGGCCGGAATACGGATCCGACAAGTGGTTTGCGAGGGGAGTTCCTGATGCGGTTGTTTTTCCATCCAGCACGGAGGAAACGGCCTTTGTGATGCGGGAGGCGGCAAGCGCGGGGATTTCCGTGACACCCCGTGGCGCTGGCTACGGATATGTCGGTGGCTGCACGCCGTTGGAAGGCGGGATTGTGATTTGCATGGATCGCATGAACCGGATTCTCGAGATCAATGGCCGCGACTTTGTTGCCGTCGTTCAGCCGGGCGTCATCACCGGTCAACTGCAAGAGGCCGTTCGTGCCCAAAATCTTTTTTATCCCCCGGACCCTGCGAGCCTGAAGGATTGCAGCATTGGCGGGAATATCGCAACCAATGCGGGCGGTCCGCGCTGCTTAAAGTATGGCGTGACCCGCCACTACATTCTTGGGCTCACGGTTGTTCTTCCTGATGGCAGCATTGTGCCCTGCGGGGGACGGACTCATAAAAATAAAACGGGTTTTGATCTGGTTGGGCTGTTCACCGGATCCGAGGGACTGCTGGGCATTGTGACGGAGGCCAACTTGCGATTGCTACCGCTTCCTCCGGCAAGGGCATCGCTATCGGCTGGATTTTCTTCGATCGAAGTCGCTGCCGAAGCGATTCAAGCGGTGTTTGCCGCGGGCTTTCTTCCCGCCGCCTTGGAGATTGCGGATGCTTTCACCCTCAACGCAGCGCGGGCCTACAACCCCAAGGCCAAATTTCCGCCTGGTGATGCCCAGATCATCATGGAGGTCGATGGACAGAAGGCGAGTGTTCGCAGTGAGGCCTTCGCATTGGAAAAAATTCTCCAGAAGGCCGGTGCTCTCGGTGTGCAAAAAGCCACCACAGAGAAGGCTTGTGAGGCGATATGGGGCCTCCGCCGCGTGTATTCGCAGTCATTAAAAGCGACCGGACTTAAAAAGCTCAACGAAGACATCGTGGTCCCGCGAGGTCGTTTGGTGGATCTGATGAAATTTGCCGCTCGGCTCCAAAAGAAATCCGGTTTCCCGATCGCCTGCTTTGGTCATGCTGGCGATGGAAATATCCATGTCAACATCATGGTCGGTGACGCCGAGAACTTGGCAGTTCAAAAAAAATCCCGAGCCACATTGGATGCGCTTTTTTCGCAGGTGCTCGAGTGGAATGGAGCCATTACCGGTGAGCATGGTATTGGGATCGCTAAGAAACCATGGTGGAACCAAGCCGTTCCGGCGAACACTCGCGAACTTCACCGAGTTTTAAAGGAAGCCATCGATCCGCGCCGACTGTTGAATCCAGGAAAGTTTGTTTAGCCCGAATTCCGTAGAATTGATCACAGGGTGGACAATGATTTTTGCGATCTCCAGCACCAAGGGATTCCTGTAAATCCTGTGAATCCTGTCTAAAAACCATTTCCCGCAGAATGCGCGAGTTGGCGCTGTGCTTTAGGAAAGAATTTTGATGTACGCTTTTTGGCGTAACCCATCGATCCAGCGTTGCTGGGATTTCATGCGTTCCTTCTGCATGAGGGTCTTTTCGATTTCCTCGCGGACCTCGCCCATGGGTTTAACCGAAGCGTTTTTTCGAGCTTCGACTGTGAGGATATATAGAGAGCCCTGAATCTTGATGATCGGGCTGATCTCTCCGGCTTTGAGCGCGAAAGCGGCCTTGGTCAGTTGCTCGTTGAGGGTGTTGCGCTCGATCCATCCCCAATCTCCACCCGCATCTCGCGTGGCTTCATCTTCGGAATACATCTGAGCCATGCGGTCAAAATCAGCGCCGGTTGTGAGTTTTTGGCGGATTTCTTCGGCGACTTGATCCTTGTTGGCACCCGAGATGATGTCGCTCGAGCTTCCCTCGCGAAGAACGATCATCCGCAACTTCACCTGCTCCGGCAAGGAATAGGCGGGGCGGTTTTTGTCATAGAAGGATTGAATCTGAATGGGCGAAATCACGTAGCTATCCGTGAGCTTGGCCTGTCGCAGAGCTTGGACGATGATCTTTTCCTTTTCGATCTCTTTGAAGCGGGTGAGCGTGTAGCCTTGGGCTTGAAGTGTGCGAACGAAAGCGGCTCGGTCCCCGCCGAATTCTTCGCGAATGATACTCTGGACGCGATCATCCACAACGTAGTCGGGAATATTCGCCCCTTTTTCCTGCATTTTACGGAACTCCTGAATGATCAACTGGCGGTCGATGAGATCTTTGAGTGCGGCGAGGCGCATCTCTTTGATTTTATCGGCCATGTCGGGTCCGTTGTAGGCCTCACGCATGGCGCGCTCACGGGCGCCGATCAATTCCCGAACCTGCGAAATCGTGATCACGTCGTTGTTCACGATCGCAGCAACGCCGTCGATGACCTCCGCGCGTTGTTCCTTGGCAGCGTAGGCACCAAGGGTGGTGGCGAGAATCGCGAGTGAGGCCAGAGCAAAACGTCTCATCGGTTGGGCAGGTTTTCCAAGAAAGTTAACACTTCGCGGAGCCTAGAATCGGTGTCGGGAAGCGTCAAGCGGGGAAAGCGACTGCCGATCATGATAAAATGGTCGCCCTTTGTGATCATGAGCTTGTCGTCGCGAACTTCGACCATGGGGATTTTTCGTAGAGAGGCTTCGATGCGAATCGCGGCGCAGGTGAGGGCATTTTCCGCTGCAGGTGGAACAGGACCGAACCGGTCTCGCCAAGTGGTGCGAAGTTCATCGGCCTCGGGCCTTGTGCCAACTTCGGCAATTCTGCGATAGGCTTCGATTCGTAATCGGGGGTCGGTGATGTAGGAGAGGGGAATAAAGGACGGACTCCGATTTTCCGAGGAAACGAAAGCGGCCTCATCCGAGATCACGAAGTCAAAGCGAAGTGTCGTATTCGCCGATGTGGTTTTTTTGCCGTGAACCGAGTCGACTGCGCGTTTCAGCATTTTACAGTACAGGTCGAAACCCACGGCGATGATGTGCCCGCTTTGTTCGGTGCCGAGGAGATTGCCCGCGCCACGAATTTCTAAATCGCGCATGGCGATTTTAAATCCAGAGCCGAGTTCCGAGTATTGCTTGATCGCGGATACACGCTTGCGGGCTGCTCCGACGGACATCAATTCTCTGGGTAGGAGGAGGTAGGCATAGGCCTTGTTGCCGGAGCGTCCGACACGCCCGCGAAGCTGGTAGAGGTCCGCGAGTCCGAATCGATCGGCCCGGTCGATGATAATGGTATTTGCGTTTGGAATATCCAAGCCGCTTTCGATGATCGTCGTGGATACAAGGACGTCGGCATTGCCTGCGGTGAAGCTTTGCATGACAGCCTCGAGTTCCTTTTCTTCCATTTGTCCGTGGCCGATGGTGACGCGGGCGTCTGGGACGAGTTCGCGGATGCGGTTAGCGACGCGTTCGATGGATTGGATGCGGTTGTGGAGAAAGTAAACTTGGCCGCCGCGAGCGAGTTCGCGCTTCACCGCGTCTCGGATGACGCGCTCATCGTAGCCGCAAACGACCGTTTCCACAGGTAGGCGGTTGGGTGGTGGAGTCTCGATCACCGACATGTCGCGTGCCCCCATCAGGGAAAGATAGAGGGTCCGAGGGATCGGGGTCGCTGAAAGGGTGAGGACGTCAACGAGGCGGAATTTTTCTTTAAGCGCATCCTTGTGCTTCACTCCGAAGCGCTGCTCTTCATCAACCACGACGAGGCCGAGATTTTTAAATGTCACATCCTTGGAGATGATGCGGTGGGTTCCGATGACGATATCCACACTGCCCTCGTTGAGGGCTTTGATGACTTTCTTTTGTTCCTGCGGAGTGCGGTAGCGGCTGAGGAGCTCAATCGTCACGGGATATTCGCTCATGCGTTCCCGGAAATTCTGGAAATGCTGCTGCGCAAGGACGGTGGTCGGCGCGATGATGGCCGCTTGGCGTCCCCCCGTGACCGCTTTGAAGGCCGCGCGAATCGCAACCTCGGTTTTTCCAAATCCGACATCACCGCAGATGAGGCGATCCATCGCGCGGGAGGATTCCATATCAGCCTTCGTGTCCCTGATTGCTTTGATTTGATCGGGTGTTTCGGTGAACAGAAAGGATCGTTCGAATTCCTGCTGCCAGTGGGAGTCCGATGGAAAGGCATGACCAAGGGCCGTTTCGCGTTCGGCTTGGATTCGCAGCATTTGGGAGGCGTATTGGTAGATGCCTTTGGTTGCCTTTTCCTTGGCGCGTTGCCAGCGTCCGCCCCCCATCTCCGATAGGTCGGGATATTTTTTTCCGAGGCCGACATAGCGTGCGACCTGCCAAGCCTGATCGAGCGGAACATACAGTCGGGACTTGTTTGCAAACTCCAGCACGAGCACGTCACCGCCGCCGTCGGGAGATTTTTCGAGGCCTTCGTAGCGTCCGATTCCGTGATCCAGATGAACAACCAGATCGCCTTCCTCGAATTCCGAAAAATCCATCATCGGTCTCGCTGAGCGCATGCGGTCGCGGCGGAGTGCGGCGCGATGTGCTCGCTGACTCGCGGAACGGCCAAGCACCTCCGCTTCGGCAAGCAGAGCGATTTTGGCCTTCGGACAAACAAATCCGCGCGTGGCTGTGGCGGTGAGAAAAATCAGTTTATTTGCATCGAAGTCAAAGTCCGAGGCGACTTCGCGGAAGCGTTCACCTTCCCCCTCGTTCGCGCAGGCGAAGGCGATAGTCCAGTCGTCCGCAGCCCAGCTATGGAGTTGGTTGAAAAATCGATCCCGTTTGGCTTCGTTCAAGACCAGATCCCCGGCCCCCATATCCGCGAATGGGGGCGGGTAGAAAGCGGGGAATTTTGATGTTAATTCACCGGCGCCAATGCTGATGCCGCCATCAGGAGCTTCGGAATCAATCGTGATAATGACATCTTCTTTTCGCAAATAATCACGAAGCACACCCTCGATGGCACCTGATTTTCCCGTGTAGATCTCGCAATGGGCGACAGTTCCCACGGAAGTCTGTGAATCAAGATCGAATTCGCGCAAGGACTCGACCTCGACATCATACCATTCCACCCGAACTGGCCGAGGTTGCTGCCAGGAGAATATGTCAAGAATTCCACCGCGCCTTGCAAATTGACCGCGTGCGGTGATCTGCGGAGCGGACTCATACCCGGCGGAATCGAGTCGTTCGATGACATCTTCCATCCGTATTTGCTGTCCGCCGGAAAGGGTGAATATTTCGCGAAGAACGGCATCTTTCGCCGTGGTGGGGGATTCCCATTGGGCCGTATGAATCACGATCACCTCGCCGTTGCTTTTGTCCGCAAGCGTTCGAAGGAGGTCGAGTCGCTCGGATTCGGTTTCAGCATCTGGCAAGGCCTCTGGGTTGGGCAGTTCCAAGTCCGGAAAAAGCCGCACTCTCGGACACCACGCCGCGAGTTCCGCTGCAAACTCTTCTTGGCTCCGGACATCATTGCAGACGAGCCAGGCTCGTTGCGGGATTTTGCGTAATAGCAAAGCTGCAACGAAGGGGTGAGCGGATTCCGCCACATCGGGAAACGTGCCGGTAGGTTTGAGTTTAAGCGCCCGCGAGGATTCGGATAACTTTAAAAAATCCTCAGACGTCAAAAATCTCATGTCGGTATTTTTGTTGCAGGGGAGCGACGAGGTTCTCGAGTGGGCGACCATCGAGTTCGGCGACGCTCCGAACTCCGTAGCGGCTGTTGGTCAAAAAGCAGGCCTTGGCTAGTTGGAGTTGCTCGCTTTCGATGACGGTTTCTTCTGCTCCTGTGTGAGCGATCGCCCACGAACGAACGGCGCCATCGCGCGTTCCGGTCGCGAGAGTTGGGGTCAACCAATTCTCGCGGATTTGCAAAAAAACGTTCGCCATGCTCGCGCTCACAAGCATCCCTGCGGGATTGAAAAGCAAGGCTTCGTCGCAATCCGAGTGCTGGGCGGTGGCAAGCGCGTCGATGTTTTGCCAATAGTTCCCTGTTTTCCACCCACCGGGGCGTGGAAGGTAAGGGGCAGCGCAAGTCATGACCCGCGCGTCAGCAAGCTTCCAGGTGACTTCGTTTGGTTCGAAGATCGCGAAGAGGTTACCGTCAAAGGGTGCGGTCGGTTTTCCCGAACCGAATGTGAGATAAAAGCGCAAAAGACCACTGCTGGTTTGAGTGAAATCAAAACTCGGCATCGCAGGGAGATGGGCCCCACAATCGGATGCGGCCCTTGCTAGCCGAGCTAGATGATCGTTCAGCAACAGCGGGCGTGAGTCAGCAACGGCCACGGTCTCAAAAACACTCATCCCATAGCGAAACCCCCGATCGGTTAAATCGATCGAGCTCGCTTCCTGCCAGATGCCATCAGCGAGCTTCCAAGATCCCATGGGTGTCTTTGCTTCTTTGTTTTTCTGCGGAGGATGGCCCTTGTGAAGTTTTCATTCCTCGTCCTCTTCGGATCCGCTGTTGCGATCCAGTCGTTTCCGAAGTGTGGCTCGGGTTATTCCTAAAAGCTTGGCCGCCCGCACCTGATTCTCACCGGTTTTTTGCATCGCACGGAGAGTGAATTCGCGTTCGATCCATGGGAGAAGCGGGAGGTCGGTATCTTGACTGGCGGCTTGGAACAGAACCTCGATGGCGCGTTCGAGGGGCATCAGGTTGATGTCGCCTTGTTCGCTCTTTCGTAAAATCTCCGGCTCCTCAGCACCCAATGGGATGTCCTTTGGCAAAAGGATATCAGCGGTGGACATCACCGCCGCGCGTTGAAGTGTGTTCTCCAGTTCGCGGACATTTCCCGGCCACGGATAGGCTTCCATCACTCGGAGGGCTTCCTCGGAGAGCTTGAGGGGAGGGGCGTGTTTGTGGTTTGCGATCTTTTGCAAAAAATACTCGGCTAGGAGCTTCACGTCCTCCGCGCGTTTGCGAAGGGGCGGAATTTGAATGCGGACGACATTAAGTCGGTAGAAGAGGTCTTCTCGGAATGTGCGTTTAGAGACTTCCTCCTCGAGGTTTTTATTCGTAGCACAAACGATTCGCACATCTGTCTTGAGGGTTTCGTTTCCTCCGACGCGGGAGAACTCGCCTTCCTGCAGAACGCGTAAGATTTTACTTTGAACCTGCAGGGGCATTTCGCCGATTTCATCTAGAAAAAGCGTGCCCTTGTTGCACTGCTCGAATCGGCCAACCCTTTGGCTGTGGGCACCGGTGAAGGCGCCTTTCTCATGGCCGAAAAGTTCGCTCTCAAGAAGATTGTCTGGAATCGCGGCGCAGTTGATAGCGAGGAAGCTCTTGTTGCTCCTCGCACTGTAGCTGTGGATGGCGCAGGCGACGAGTTCCTTGCCCGATCCGCTTTCGCCGGTGATCATGACGGCGGCATCGCTGCCTGCGACGCGACCGATCATTTTGAAGACCTGCTGCATGGCTTCCGAGCGGCCTACGATCTCATCGCGATGTTGCTCGACGGTGAGTTGGGGCTTGAATGCATTGGCCGCTTTGACTTCTGCGGCGGCCTGGAGGGCGGCATCCGCTACGACCTTCAGGTTGAAGGGAAGTTGTTCTTTGCGCACAAAATCGAAGGCCCCCATTTTCATAGCCTCGATCACAGACTGGGTGGTGCCGAAAGCGCTGGTCAATATCACTAGCGCGTTGGGCGAGTGTTTTCTAATGCGAGCCAGCAATTCCATGCCGGTGAAGGGATGAAGATTCATCTCCGCAAAAACCAATTCTGGGTCCTCGAGGCAGAACGTCTTGTATCCTGCGTCAGAGGAGGTCTCGATCAGAACGCGCGTCTGGTTGCTTTGTAACTGATGTTGCGCCCATTCCAAAAAATCTGTGTCCCTATCGACTAAGAGGATCGTCTGTTGCTTTGCCATATTCCCATTAAAATCCCATATTCAACAGGAGTCGCAACCAGAGCGGAAGAGATTTTTGACATCCCATTCTTGCCTGTCTGCGATCTCCTGCTTTTCTGGTGCTGGAGTATGAGGTTTCTCGTTTTGTTAATTCAATTGCTGTTTGCGCTTGGCGTTGCCGGGAGGTTGTCCGCCGCCACGCTCACGGACGAATTGAATGCTGAGCAAAAAAGCGCCGTCGCTGCGGGATCCCAGGTGGTGTTTCGAGAGGAGATTCCCGGTCAACCTTGGCCGCGTGTGCGTGTATTCCAGAGAGTTCATGCCTCGCCGGAGGAAGTGGCGGCTGTTTTTTTTGATTACGAAAATGCCAAAACTTACATTCCTGATGTCTTGGAATCCCGGATTTCGAAACGCATTTCTTCGCACGTTTTTGAGGTCGATTACAACGTGGATGTCCCGATTCTCACTGACGAAATGTACACGGCGCGTAACGAACTCGAAATGCCGCAACCCGGTTCCTACCGGATTTCCTGGAGGATACTCAAGGCCCTTCAAACGAAGGCGGCCGTAGGAAATCTCCGCATTGAAAATTATGGGGATGGCGAGTCCGTGATCTGCTACACGAACCTTGTCACTCCTGGATCCAGCATGGCGGGCTTACTGAAAAGTATAGCCATGGAAAGAATGCAGAAGGTAGTCGCTGCCATAGCCAGTCACTCCCTTAAACAAAAGACCGAGGCGCCCCGCGACCTCGCCCGCCAAGTTGAAGCCCTCCGAGCAGCGCTTCCTATTTCCACACCTTCACATCCATCCGATAAGAAACCCTGATATGCCATCGAAACGAACCAGCCTGTTGATCATTTTCCTCACCATCTTTATCAACATGGTGGGCTTCGGGGTCGTGATCCCCGTACTTCCGCTCTACGCCGAGAGGTTCGGCGCTACTACATGGGAGATCGGTTGGCTCTTCGGTATATTTTCCCTCATCCAATTTTTTGCCTCGCCGATTTTGGGTCAGCTATCAGATCGATTCGGTCGGCGTCCAGTTTTGCTCATTAGCACGCTTGGAACCGCCGCCGGCTTTATCATCATGGGAGTCGGTCAAACCCTCACGATGCTTTTTGTGGGCCGTATTATTGATGGAGCCTCTGGCGGCAGCATCGGAACCGCACAGGCTTATGTGGCCGATATCACCGCGCCTGAGGACCGTTCCCGCGCGATGGGCTTGATCGGGGCTGCCTTCGGGCTCGGTTTTATCTTTGGTCCCGCGATCGGCGGGGTGACAGCGGCGCATTTCGGCTACTCCGCCCCGATGTATGTCGCGGGGGCCCTGGCTCTGATCAATTCCGCATTGATTCTGCTCATCCTCCCGGAGTCCCATCCCAAGGAAAAACGGGAACTCACCAAAAAGCGGGAACCCCTCTTTCCGGCCCTCTTTCAGCATGTCGAGGTGAAGCCCTATATTACCGTTGTCGCGACCTATTTTTTTATGATCGCCGGTTTTTCGATCATGACGGCTGTATTCGCCTTATTTGTTTTTCATAGATACCAATTTGACGAAAAATCGACCGGTTATCTCTTTGCCATGATCGGGCTCATTGGAACGATCATCCAGGGCGGGCTGATCGGGCGTTTGGTGAAGAAGTTCGGAGAGTCGCGCCTCGCTGCGGTGGGGGCGCTTATTCTCATGCTGAGCCTCCTCTGGATGCCGCTCACCGCGGGCGTCGCCGCCATGGTGCTAGCCTGTTGCGGCATCGCCATCGGAAATAGCCTCCTGAGCCCCACGCTCTCCGGCATTGCCTCCCGCAGTGCGGATGCAGAGTGGCAGGGTCGCGCTCTTGGTCTCATGCAATCCCTTGGTAGCCTCGCACGGTGGATCGGCCCAGTACTGGGTGGTTGGCTTTTGGCCTATGATCTCGACGGGGGAATCTCCATCTACGCCCGCACGCCCTTCTATGCCGCAGCGGGATTTCTGCTTTTGACTTTTATTCTGTGCCTGCGGTTGCCAGTACGTTTGGTGAAAAAGCCAGAGCCGCTTGCTTAGACCAAAGGTCAGTTTGACTCATGCTGTAGCGGCGACCGCCGATGGGGAACGATTCGGCGCTTACAGATGAGCCGCTACAAATCAGCGGACTTCTTCCATTTTCTCGATTGGGCCGAGGAGATTATCAAGGAAAATGTTAATTACTCGGCGCTTGCGGATCTTGATATTAGCGCTTACGGACATGCCGGACTGTAGGGTCACATCCTTGCCTCGGATGGTGAGGTTCTGTTTCTCGAGTGAAATCTTAGCTGGGAAGCTATAAAATTGCTTTGTTTCGGTAGGGGGGAGTGCATCTGACCCAACAAAGTAAACTTCTCCCTTGACGAAGCCGAATTCGCGTTTCGGAAATGTGTCCACCTCAACCTCTGCTGGCAGGCCTTGGCTAATGAATCCGATGTCCCTGTTGGTGATATCTACCTTTGCAATAAGTTCCTCGGATGGGACAATCTTGAGAATGATGTCTTTTGGCCCCACGACGGCTCCGGGCTTCGTTGCCACAATCTGAAAGACGACGCCTTGCGATGGCGACTTGATAATGTGGTAATCGAGGCCTTCCTTCGCGGCTTCGAGGCGACTGACCGTTTCTGAGATTTTTTGAGCATTGGCGAGACGGGCCTTTGAGAGGCCGGCATCGATCTCGGATATGCGCTTGGTATTTTCACCCAAGCGAGTCATCGCATCTTTGCGAAATGTGGTGAGGATATTCGACTGTTGATTCTCGAGATTTTTGACTTTCGCGACAGCATCAATCCACGATGATTCGCGGGCCAAGTAGTCCACGCGGGAACCCGCTCCACTTTCGAGAAGCTTCTTGTAAGCCTCCAGGATTT
>RFZT01000270.1 GCA_009920585.1 bacterium | reverse complement strand
CGGGATGTTCATCCATTGGGGCGTCTATTCTACTCCGGCCGGATTTTACGAGGGCAAATCCGTTCCCGGATACGGTGAGTGGATCATGAACAAGGGCAACATCCCGATCGATAAATACAAGGCCTTCGCGAAGGATTTTAACCCCATCAAATACGATGCCGATGCTTGGGTGCGCCTTGCCAAAGCGGCAGGAATGAAGTATATCGTCATCACCACAAAGCACCACGATGGCTTCGCGATGTTCCCTTCGTCGGCGAGCGATTGGAATATCAAACTCACCCCCTACGGGAAAGATGTGCTCCAACCTCTCGCGGAAGCTTGCCGCAAACACGGCCTCAAGCTAGGCTTTTACTACTCTCAGGCACAGGACTGGATCAATGGAGGCGCCTGCAATCCGGACCCGAACAACAAGCGGACGATGGACCAATACATCGACGAGATCGCTGTCCCTCAAGTTCGCGAGTTGCTGACCAACTACGGTGAATTTCCCTCCATTCTTTGGTGGGACACGCCGGCTGCTATGAATGAGGAACGTGCGGCGAAATTGCTCGAGCTTCTTAAACTTAAGCCCGGAATCATCCACAATAACCGAGTCTTGAAAGTCGCCCCCTGCGGCATTGTGGACATGGACGCCATCAAGGCTGGTAAGCGTGAGCCCTTCTCCGGTGATACCGAAACACCCGAACAGCACATTCCAGCCACAGGTCTTGGCGATCAGGATTGGGAAGGGTGCATGACGATCAACCACACCTGGGGCTACAAAAGCGACGACGATGGTTGGAAGTCCACGACCGAACTACTCCGAAACCTCATTGATATTGCGAGCAAGGGCGGCAACTACCTCCTCAATATCGGGCCGACAGGTGAGGGGCTCGTCCCCCAACCTACCGTTGAACGCCTGCAGGAAATGGGCAAATGGATGGATCTTAACGGCGAGTCGATTTATGGAACGACGGCGAGTCCGTTCGAGAAATTAACTTGGGGACGTTGCACCAAGAGGAAACACGAGGACGGAACAACCATGTACCTCCATGTCTTCGATTGGCCCAAGGACGGCAAGCTCCTCATTCCTGGATTGCAGAACAAAGTGAAGTCCGCCAAACTACTTGTCAGTGACACCAAATTGAAATCGAAGAAAACGGAAAATGGCATTATTCTTGATCTTCCAGCGGAAGCACCGGATGCCATCGCTTCCGTGATCAAAATGGAGATCGTCGGCAAACCAAAAGTCGTCCAGATTTTCATCAAGCCCACTGCTGACGGCTCAATTGTACTCCCCGCACAACTCGTCGATATGCCCCTCCCCAAGAAAGGAGGCACCCCTAGCCTCCGGGAAAATAAGGAAGGTTTAGAAATCGGAAGCTGGACTAACCCCGAGGCTTCTGTGCGTTGGGCTTTCACCGCCCTAAAGGGTGGTGACTACGAGGTTCTAGCCGAGATTTCTGGTCCCGAAAACGCCCAAGCCACCATCGAACTCGGCAAGGCAACCCCGTCCCTCAATGTCGATATTTCCGGCATACAATCAGCAAAAGCCACAGAGGAAACCGGCGGAGAAAAACGGCTAATCACTCTGACCGCAACAGGCAACTACCTGACATACCAAATCCAAAATCTCGGTAAAATCCTTGGAAGCCTTTCAACCTCCGCAAAATCACCCTGCGTCCAGTGGCAAAATAGTCCAACTGATACCCAACGGAGATCAGCGACCCCAATCTTCCCTGCCTACCCCAAGTGGGCAGGCAGCCCCATTGACTTAGCCCATAACGAGAACACTTGAGGACTTTCAGGAGCATCTCTGAAAATGACTCTCGCCGATTGGTCGTTTTTTTTACAATGGGCAACCATTGGCAACCGCGCGCGGATTGCCAAGCACCAAAAATCGAACGATGTCCCTGCGCACACCAACCGGCAATAAGACCATGTGATATTGTTTTACACGGTTTCAGGGATTAGAGCTTTTATTTTCCCGCAGATGCCGTAGTAAAATAGTATTTTCTTCGATGCCCCAAACTCTCGCCAAGCCTCCAATCCCGAGTCCATCTGCAGGCACCACATTCAAGGTGGCGATGGGTATTCTCTTTTGCTTCTTGATGCTGCAAGTGGTCGCCACGATCTGGCATTTCCTGCCGGTGCTGCAACGCAACCTCGTCGAGAGAGCCGTTGCGTCCAGTCCGACTCCTGCACCGATTGCCGCGTCCACGCCCTCCCCCGCCCTACCCACAGCCACTCCCTCCGCATTGCCAAAAACACCAGCGCAACCGATACAACCGGCACTCGACAGTGAAGTCGAACAGCGGGTTATCAAATTGGTGGAGGAGTCTGACAAAAGTTTTCGCGTAGGCGACTACGATGTCGCGTTATCGAAGATCACTGATGCTGATCAACTCGTCCCGAATGACCCAGGGATCCTTTTGCGCATGGGCCGAATCCATGAGAAAACAGGAAAAAATACGGATGCCGCTTTTATTTACAATCGCGTACGCGATCTCCCCAATCTCCCACAGCAATTGAGAGCCCAAACCGAGCGAAGACTCAGCATGCTGAGCACTCCCACACCTACATCCACTCCCACACTCATTGCCAATGAACAAGGTTCAGACATTCGTGACGAATTCGGCCTCCAACCCGGCGCCACCCTAGGCATCGTGGACACCCGACTCACAGAAGAGGCAAGCGGGAGCAAAAATCTCCGTATCGCCATCAAATCCCGTCCCGACATCAAAATTGACCCGCGCCAGATGACCGTGCATGTATTTTTCTATGAACGCGATCAAGCCGGCAACAAGTCGCTCACGGAGTCAAAGGTCCTCACCGAATGGCTCAGTCCGCCCGTGAACTGGGCAGACAATGAACCCGAACTCCTCAACGCCATATACAATCCACCGCAATCCACGGACTCCAAAGATTCCAAACTCACATACGAAGGATACGTTGTTGGCATTTACTATAATAACGAAATTCAGGACACTCGAGCCAATCCCGGTTCCCTTGCCGATGACAACCCCCTACCCCTTTATCTCAAAAGCCAAACAAAATGAAGATCCTAGTTGTTGATAACGATCCGTCGGAACTCGCAAACCTCTCTCAAATGGTCGCCGAACTCGGTTGGCCGACACCGGGGACCGCAGGGACTTCCGATGAAGCCATTGAATGGATCAATGCCAACGGTGCCTGCGACCTCCTCATCTCCGAAGTTTATCTCGCCCCTGCGGATGGCTTCACTTTGCGTGATACAATCCAGCCCCACATCCCTCAGATGCGGACAATCTTCACGTCGCCGCACGATATTTCTCCATATGTCGATCGTCTGGCAGGGAGTCCATTTTTATCGAAACCCACAGATCTTGCCGCGCTCAAAGAATGCCTTCTCGGTTTAATAGGTGAGCCAACACCCGCGCCAACACCCGCGCCAACACCCGCGCCAACACCCGCGCCAACACC
>RFZT01000269.1 GCA_009920585.1 bacterium | reverse complement strand
CGAGAATTCACCATCGAGATGAACCCGGCCACGGTTTCACACGAAAAAGCATCCGCCCTCCTGGCGATGGGAGTCAATCGCGTGAGCATGGGGGTTCAATCTTGGGACGATGGGTTGCTCAAAACTCTCGGTCGTGTGCATTCCGCCGCCCAAGCCAAGCGGAGCTATCACATCCTTCGCGAGGCGGGGGTCCCGAATGTGAACTTGGATCTGATATTTGGAATTCCCGGTCAGTCTCGTGAGCAGTGGGCGGATTCCATCCAGCAAACGATCGATCTCGAGCCTGATCACATTTCCGCCTATTGCCTCACTTACGAAGAGGACACCGAGTTTTTCCTACGACTTCAGCGGGGAGAAATGGCGCCTGAGCCACAGCGGGATTCCGATTACTTTGAAATGGCGATGGATCGCCTCACTGCAGCGGGGTTTGCTCAATACGAGATTTCGAATTACGCCCGACCTGCCCGCGAATGCGCGCACAATCTCGCCTACTGGCGAGCGAAGGACTATGCTGGACTCGGCCCTAGTGCTTTTTCGACTCGCAATGGACTTCGGCGCAGAACGGTCGCTGATACCGCAGAATACATCCGTCGGATGCAGGCAGGCGAGGATCGCTTTGATTTTACCGAGGTCATCGACGCCTCGATTCGGCTGTCAGAACAAATCGCGCTCGCTCTTCGCACAAGCGATGGCCTGCCTGTGGAAATGGTTTCTCCTTTCCACTTGGTGGCCCTTCAGAATGGCGGACTCATCACACGCAAGGATGATCGGATTTTTTTGACGAGAGACGGAAAACTCGTGGCAGATGAGATTGCGGTTGAGTTGATGTAAGGCAGATGAACCGCGCGGGTATCTTTGAATCGACGTGGGGAGGGGATTTCACTTAGATGGGCGGCATTCAATTTCATCCTGTAATCAACTCGACCACCGCGATGCCAAGAATCATTAAATCTGCTCTCATTCAGGCGACCTGTTCCTACGACGGCAGTTCCGACCCGCGTTCCATTCGCTCTTTGATGATCGATAAACACATGGCGCTCATTGAAGAGGCCGCCGCTAAAGGGGTTCAGGTTCTCTGCATGCAGGAGCTTTTCTATGGCCCGTATTTTCCAGCGGAGCAGGAGATGCGGTGGTATGACATCACGGAAGAGATTCCTACTGGTCCCACGATTCAATTGATGATGGAGACCGCTCGCCGGCTAGGAATGGTGCTCATCGTTCCTATTTACGAGGTTGATGGAACGGGAATCTACTACAATACAGCGGCGGTGATTGATGCCGATGGCCGGTTTCTCGGTAAATATCGCAAATCGCATCTCCCTCATTGCCATCCCGGATTCTGGGAGAAGTTCTATTTTCGTCCAGGCAATCTCGGGTATCCGGTTTTTGAAACCGCCGTTGGCAAAGTGGGCGTCTATCTCTGCTATGACAGGCACTTTCCTGAAGGCGCTCGATGCCTCGGGCTCAACGGCGCGGAGATCGTCTTCAATCCCTCTGCCACGGTTGCTGGCCTGAGCGAGCATTTGTGGAAGATCGAACAACCTGCGCACGCTGTGGCGAACCAGTATTTCATTGCCGCGATCAATCGCGTTGGCTTTGAAAAACCTTGGAACATTGGGGAGTTCTACGGGCAAAGTTATTTCTGTGATCCGCGCGGTCAGATGCTCGCTGTGGCCTCACGCGACAAAGATGAGTTACTGATAGCTGATCTTGATCTCGGGATAATTCAAGAGGTTCGGAACGTGTGGCAATTCTACCGCGATCGCCGCCCGGAAACCTACGACCCAATCACCTCGCCATAGGAAAAACCATGGCCTTGCTCATTCAAAACGGCGAGATCGTCACGGCTAGCGGTCGCCAATTTGCGGACATCCTTTGCGAGGGCGAAACGATTCAGGCTATTGGAAAAACTCTCCCCGTTCCGGTTGGCACTGAGGTTCTTGATGCCACGGGCTGCCTTGTTTTTCCAGGTTTCATCGATCCCCATGTGCATGTTCACCTCCCTTTCATGGGCACCAGTGCGAAGGACACCCACGCCACGGCGAGTAAAGCAGCTGTCCTAGGAGGAACGACGACCTACATCGAGATGTGTTGCCCTTCGAGAGAGGAAGATCCGGCAACGGCATTTCATCTCTGGAAGAAGAAAGCGGCGGAGGGTTCGGTTTGCGACTATTCCTTTCATCTCGGTGTAACGCGGCTTCAGGATGGGGATGCTGATGCCTTGCGTCGGCTCGTTCATGAGGAGGGTGTTGCCTCCTTCAAAGTCTTCCTCGCCTACAAGGGAGCCTTTGGAATCAACGATGAGGAGTTGTATCAAACACTCAAACTCGCCCGTGAACTCGGTGTGATCGTCACGGCCCATTGTGAAAATGCCGACCTCATTGCCGAGCGCCAGGCTGAGCTTATCAAACAAGGAAAACTCGGCCCTGAGTGGCATGAACCATCCCGTCCTATCGAGGTCGAGGTGGAGGGATGTCATCACCTCATGACCTTCGCCAAGCTCACTGGGGCTCATGTATATGTGGTTCACACAAGCTGTGGAGAGGCCTTGAATGTGATCACTGATGCCCGTGCTCATGGCGTTCAGGCGTGGGTCGAAACGGTCATTCCCTATCTCACGTTGGACAGTTCCTTCGCCGAAAAACCGAATTTCGAAGGTGCGAAATATGTGATGAGCCCCCCCATTCGCGACCGTCATCAACAGGAGGCGCTTTGGCAGGGGCTACGGAGCGGAACTATCAGCACCGTCGCCACGGATCATGCCCCTTTTGATTTTGCGACACAGAAGCACATGGGGCATCCTGATCCCGCTCAGTGCCTCAAAGCGGACTTCCAACCGAACGGCGAGGCCGGCAACTTTTCTCTGATCCCTAATGGCATTCCAAGCATCGAAGAGCGAATCAAACTCCTCTACACCGACGGCGTCTTGCTTGGTAAAATCTCCCTCGAGACGTTTATTGCTGTTGCCAGCACCAATGCAGCGAAGCTTTTTGGACTATATCCGAAGAAGGGTGAGATCGCGGTCGGGAGTGATGCTGACATCGTGGTTTTCGATCCCAAGCCCACCTCCACCATTTCGGCAAAAACCCACCACATGGCGACCGATTATTCCGCTTTTGAGGGGCGTAGGGTTTCTGGACAAATACGGGATGTGGCCGTTCGGGGACGCTTTGTGGTTCGCTCGGGCGCTTTAGTCGTGGGGGAGGGCGGCGGACGCTACCTCGCTCGTCCCTGCACCCATTAAAGTAACAGAACTCATCCATACCGACTGAAGCCAGCATCACATTCCTGGCCACACTCCACCAAGATAGATTGCCGAAGGCAATCTCCGAAGGAGTGAACTCGCTTGCGATCTATGGGCGTGCGCGGCGAATGGCGCAAAAATCAATCCTCTAAAAGAGACAGGATTTCAGGATTGAGGGGATTCAGAGGATTGAGATCCC
>RFZT01000268.1 GCA_009920585.1 bacterium | reverse complement strand
TGCAATCTCTGGAAATCATCGGATTCAAATCCTTCGCCGCAAAAACCGTCCTGAATTTCCATCGGGAGGTCACCGCCGTGGTCGGTCCAAACGGCTGCGGAAAATCCAACGTCCTCGACTCGATCCGATGGGTGCTCGGCGAGCAGTCGGCCAAGGCGCTTCGCGGCGGAGAGATGTCGGACGTGATTTTTAGTGGGACAGATAGTCGTCCTGCGTTGGGTATGGCGGAGGTTTCGATGACCTTTGCAGAGTGCGAGAAAGAATTGGGCGTAGAGTGGAATGAAGTTCGCATCACCCGACGTGTGTATCGTGACGGCAAAAGCGAATATTTTCTCAATAAAACTGCCTGCCGCCTGAAGGATATCCACCAACTCTTCATGGATACAGGTGTCGGTCGGAGTGCCTACTCGATCATGGAGCAGGGCAAGATCGATCAGATTTTGAGCAATCGCCCGGAGGATCGACGCGCCATTTTTGAAGAGGCGGCCGGGATCACGAAATTCAAGTCGCAGAAGAAAGAAGCGCTACGGAAGCTGGAATTCAGCGAGTCGAACCTCGTGCGCGTTCAGGACATCATCAAAGAGGTGAAGCGGCAGATCGGATCGCTGCAGCGGCAAGCAGCCAAGGCGCGGCGCTATGATCGCGAGCCAAGAGGCCGAACTCGCCGAGATAAGACAAGGCTTGCAGGAACTGGAAACCGAGGCGGAAACAATCCGTGACGGAATGCAAACGCTCCGCAACCGTGTGTTTTCGGCCGAGAATCGGATTCAAACCAACCATGAGCGGAGTGCCGAGTCGGCCACGCTGATTGATCGCCACAGATTGGATATCAGCCAAGCGGAAGAGAAAATCCGCACCCAAGAGGAGCAAATCGAGCAGACGGATGTAATGCTCATGCAAATGGTCGAGAGTCTCGGGCAGCACCAAGCGACTCTGGATGAGCATACGGCAAGGCTCTCTGCGCTTCGCGAAGAGCGCATCGGTGTGGAGCGGGAGTTGTCCGCAAATAGCGCAGAGTTCTCCGGTTTGGAATCCCGACTGAATTCGCTCCGCGCCGAGATATCGACCGCCGCGAGTCGTCGAGAATCGGGTGAGACCCGCATGCATCTCCTCCAAGGCGAGATCGACACCACCACGCGCCAGGCGGCAGAATTCTCAGCCAACATGGAGGAACTCCAGCGCCGGAAGGATTCGGCGCAATTGGCCTTGGAGCATTCGCAGGCCGAGGTCGCGTCGTCCATCGCTGACCACGACCAAGCTCAATTCGATAGACAGAATGCCGACGCTGTGATGAACGAGGCGGGCAAAGAGGCCGCCGGCGTGGAGTCCCGCTTGGAAGTTCTGCGTCAGCTTCAGGAACAGGGCGAAGGTTTGGATGAAGGAACGCAGGCTGTTTTGCGCGGGCTCGACAATCCAGAGTTTTTTCAAAGTGCGCTCGCGGGCACGCTGGCCGAGCACATTCAGGTGGAAGAACGATTTATTCCCGCCATTGAAGCGGCGCTCGGACCGGCTTTGCAGGCTGTGATCCTCCGCGATCTCGATGCAGCCAAGGCCGTCATTCACACGCTCCAGGGAAAAAAGCTCGGCCGCGCGGCGGTGATTCCCGGTAACTGGATTTCAAGTATCACGGATGCGTCTGATGGGGGTCTTCCCTTTGGTGTTCTTGGGCGCGCCTCGGAGTGCGTGAGAGGAGATGGCGAGGGTGCTATTTTGGCGCGGCAGCTTTTAAAGGGCGTTCTCGTTGTCGAAAACATGAGCGACGCATTCCGTCTTCGATCTGAAAATCCGGCGTTTGCTTTCTCTGCACTCGAAGGCGGATTCATAAGTCACAGCGGACTCATTTATGGTGGGCAGTCCGGCGACAATACGGGTCAGTCGACTTTGCAACGGAAGGTGCAAATCGAAACTTTGGAAATCGCGCTCGCTTCCGCAACGGCGCGTATCGAGGATTTAGCGGCCACTCGCTCGAGAGCTGTTGCGGCTATGGAAGTTGCCACGACGCGCCTTCGGCATGCCCGCGATACCCAGCAGGCCGCGCAGGTCGAATCCGCCTCCATCGAAAATGAGCGCCGCCACATGGAGCGCCAGCTCTCGGATATCGAAGCCAAACGCGGATCGTTCCAGCGTGAGACCACCTCGATCGAGGAATCGATTCGCAGCAGCCTCGCTCGGTTGGGCGAACTCGAGGCTCGCATAGCCGAAACGACCTGTGCTCTCGACGGATGCCGGGCCACGCGCAATGACTGTGAAACGCGTATCCAAGTCGCCCGTGAAAATGAAAGCGCCGCATCCGATGCGCTTAATGAAATCCGCGTGCGAGTCGCGACAGAGCGTCAGCAACAGGAAGGTCTCCATCGCCAACGCGGACCGATGGCCGCTCGTATCATCGAGCTCAACGAGCTTCTCGACGCCCGCCGTGTCGATATCTCCAACTACGAATCCCGCATCGAATCGCTCGCCGCAGAGAATGCTTCGCTCGAAATTTCCATCACGGAATGGCGCGAAGAACTCTCTATGGAGGAAGCCAAGCTGAACGCGCTAATGGCACGGCGTTCGGAGGTTAACGCCCAAGCCGAAGCCGTGGACACCGCGCTTCGAGCGGCACGTCAGCAACTCGCGCAACTCCAAGACGAACGTAGTCGATTGGAAGTGAAAGCCGCTCAGAGTGAGATGCGGTTGGAGAATATTCGCACTCATATCACGCAGCGCTATCAGGCTGATTTGGAGGCCTTCGAGCCGGACACCTACGCGCTCCTCTGTGCCCTTCGGGATCGTGATCAGGGGAAAACCGATTCTCCCGAAGAGGGCGATGAGGTTGCCTCTGCGCCCAAAGTGGAATCAGAAATCGAGACTCCGCCAACGCAAAGTGGATCGATTCCTTGGGGTCGCATTGAGCAACTTGTCAGTGATCTGACTACGCGTCTCGACTCGATGGGACCGGTGAATATTGATGCCATTCAGGAATTCGAAGAGCTCGAGCAACGGTATCTATTTTTGGAAAAACAAAACGAAGACTTGGTGACCTCGAAAGCCGAGCTTCTGGAGGTCATCGCGAAGATCAACCAAACGACCAAGGCGCTCTTTGCAGACACCTTCGAAAAAGTCCGCATCAACTTCCAAGAAATGTTCACCGAGCTTTTTGGCGGTGGACGTGCGGATCTTGTTTTGGTGGATGCAAGCGACCCTCTCGAGAGCGGCATCGACATCATTGCAAAGCCGCCCGGCAAGCAACTCCAGAGCATCAGCCTCCTCTCGGGTGGTGAGCGAACAATGACGGCCGTTTCGCTCCTCTTCGCCATTTACATGGTTAAGCCTAGCCCCTTCTGCGTGCTGGACGAAATGGATGCGCCGTTGGACGAGTCGAATATCACGCGTTTCATCAAAATCCTCGACCGTTTCACCGGCCAGAGCCAATTCGTTGTCATCACTCACAACAAACGCACGATCAGC
>RFZT01000267.1 GCA_009920585.1 bacterium | reverse complement strand
CAAGCTCTGCGGTTTCGGAGCTTGGACGGGCTTGGACAAATCAAACGGCGCGACCGTAGGTTCTGAGGACACTGCCGGCGCGGGGGTGGGAGTCGCGGCGGCGGCTTGCTTTTCGGCAATCTGGCGTTCGGATCTTTGTTTCTCGAGCAACTTCACATCGGCCATCAAAAACTCCTTCACGTCCGGCACACGAATCACGGAACCGACGGCGAGGTCTTTGAATTGCGGGTTCAGCTCTTGGAGAAAATTCAAGTCGCAATGGAAGCGCTCGGCCACTGCCTCCCAAAGACTCCCGTAGAGCAAGGCCTTCAGTTTTTCTTGCTCCTCTGGAGTCGAAGCGGTGGGCCCGACCCATTTGGCATCATCCTCACCCACGGTGTACTGGCGATACGGATTCGCAATGTGGGAAACATCAGGCATCTTTCCTCGAGGGATACCTAGCCCGTCACAGAGACGGTCTGCCGCCTTTTGAGTGAACTCGCCACTGAGTCCGTCCAACTTTCCCGGACGGAATCCCGCTTGATCCAAAAAGATCTGCAAACGCAGCAATTCCATCCGAGCAGGATCATCCGGCAAAGGCTTAGGCGTTTTCCCCACAGACTCTGTTTCGGCAGCAAAAGAAAGGCCGTGAGTACAAAACAGCAAAAATAGGGCGCAAACCCAGAATCTCCGATTGAACATAATACAACTCCATATCATGCACCCCATCGCTATCAAGCGGGATGTAAGGGGAGATCCTACCTTGTCTGCGGGAAAACCCTTCGTTAGCATCGAAAGAAATGAGGATTATCGTTACGGGCTTGATCGGTCAGTATGCCTTCGGAGGTGTGACGTGGGATTATATCCAGTACGCACTCGGCTTCCGAGCCCTCGGACACGATGTCTGGTATCTCGAGGATACGAGCACGTGGGCCTACGATCCCGTAAAAATGGAACCTAGCGCCGATTGCTCTCACAATACCGCCTACCTTGGGCGAGTGATGGAAAAGTTCGGCATGGGTGACCGCTGGATCTATCGCAATGGCGCCGACGAGACCTATCACGGCGTGGCTAATGCCGCCGAAGCCGAAAAAATCATCGCCTCAGCAGATGTGCTAGCCAATGTATCCGGCGCCTGCTGGCTGAGACCCGAAACGGCCGCCATCCCGCTTAAAATCTTCCTCGACGGTGACCCGATGTTCACCCAGATCGGCCTCGCTACCGATCCTGAATCGGAATACGCCAAACGCGTGGCCTCGCATGAGCGGCATTTTTCCTTCGGACTGAATATCGGCCAGAAAGGATGTGAAGTCCCAACGGCAGGCCTAGATTGGCGTCCCACGGTTCAACCGATCGCGCTCGACTACTGGAGCCCAGCTTCGCCAGCGCCGACGACGCCACATATCGCCGACGGAGCTTGGACCACGGTGATGAACTGGGCCAGCTACGCACCCAAGGAATTCCAAGGGAAAAAATACGGCCAGAAAGATATTGAGTTCGAGCGCTTCCTCGACTTGCCCCAAATCTCGGATGAAAAGTTCGTTCTCGCGATGGGTCAAGGCGTCGGCAACAAGCGCCCAACAGAAATGCTCGAATCGAAAGGTTGGCAGATCATCGAGCCGGACACCTATCTCCCCGACTACACGACCTACCACGACTTTCTTTCACGCTCCAAGGGAGAATGGAGTATTGCGAAAAACGGCTACGTCACCTCGCGCAGCGGATGGTTCAGCTGCCGGAGCGCCTGCTACCTCGCCGCCGGCAAGCCAGTGGTCGTACAAGACACAGGTTGGAGCGACCATCTCCCCTCGGGCGATGGCGCGATCGCCTTCAACACTCCCGAGGAGGCCGCGAAGGCCCTCGATCTCATTAACAAAAACTACACCCATCACTCGGCGGCCGCTCGCGCGTATGCCGAGAAATTTTTTGACGCGGCACGCGTCTGCGAAGATTTGCTACTATGAATACCAACAGCGCCTTGATCATCGTCGGACATGGATCAACAGTGAACCCGGACTCCAGTGCTCCCACGCTCGTTCATGCCAGAACGATCCGCGAAAAGGGGCTTTTTTCTGAGGTGGCAAGCTGCTTTTGGAAGGAGGAACCCACCTTCCGCGAAGTGCTTCGCATGGTCGATAGCGACGACATCTACGTGGTGCCGAACTTTATCAGCGAAGGGTATTTCACCCAGACCGTGATTCCTCGAGAACTTGGTCTCGATGGCAAAGTGACACGCCTAGGCAGCCGTACGATCCGCTACTGCGAGCCTGCAGGCAACCATGCGGCGATGACTGGGCTTTTGATGAAGCAGGCGCAGTCCGTGGCTCCAGGCATCCCAACCGCCGAAACAAGCATCCTCATCGTAGGCCACGGAACCGGACTCAATGAAAACTCCGCTCAAGCGGCCAAGCACCAGGTCAAGATGATCGAGCAGACTGGCGCCTACGCCGAGGTTTTTGCGACTTACATGGAAGAAGCGCCGCTGATTTCCGATTGGGATAAGATCGCTTCGCAGCCGAATGTTGTGGTCGTTCCGTTCTTTATCTCGGACGGCTTACACAGCTACCAAGACATCCCCGTTTTACTGGGTATCGCCGAAGATATCGGCCCTGCAGCCAGCCAGAGCGATGTCTTCCGCCGCAATCCCTACCACCTGCGGGGACGTCAGCTTTTCTACAGCGGCGCCATCGGCACCGACCCAGGCTTTGCGGATGTGATCTTAGATCAAGTGCGGGATTTTCGAGAGTAGAAAACTACGCTACGCGGCGGCGATGATCTCGCGCAGATTCCCGGTGATGCGACCATCGTAGAGGGCCTTGCCAATAATGGCACCGTAGAGCCCTAGCATAAGTGAAAGGCGCTTCAAATCTTCGTCGCAGGACACCCCGCCGCTGGCGATAAGGTTACAATCCAAGAGCGTGAGCATTTTTTCCAACTCGGCAAAATTCGGACCCTCGAGCATTCCATCTGTCGCGATATCGGTGTAAATGATCGTTCCCGCGCCGGCCTGCTGAGCCGCGAGCGCCAAATCCGAAGCCAATGTGGCCGTGGTCTCCGTCCATCCCTTGACTGCCACTTTTCCGCCATGGGCATCAATACCGACCGCGATGCGCTCTCCACCGAACTTCGTGCAGAATCCCGCGATCGTCTCTGGAGACTGACAGGCTTTGGTTCCTAGAATGACGCGAGCGACGCCGGCATCAAAAGCGGCTTGGATTTTCTCTTCGCTCCGCATTCCTCCGCCGAGTTCGCAGGGGATTTTGACTGCCGCGCAGATTTTAGCAACGGCATCGAGGTTTTGCGGTTCCCCAGTGAAAGCAGCATCAAGATCGACGATATGGAGCCAATCAGCTCCCGAATCTTCCCATTTTTTGGCGAAGGCCACTGGGTCGGACGAATACACAACTTTTTCTGTGGCGAGTCCGCGGCGCAAGCGCACGACTTCACCACCCATCAAATCAATTGCAGGAA
>RFZT01000266.1 GCA_009920585.1 bacterium | reverse complement strand
CCGGTGATGCGCTGGTCGCCGCGCACGGATTTGGGAATTTCCTTGTCGAACTGCTCTGCGAGTTGCGGCTTGTAATCGAAAAGGTCCATCTGCGACGGACCGCCGTGCTGGAAGAGATAAATGACCCTCTTCGCCTTCGGTGCAAAGTGGGGAGCACCTAGGAATCCGCGCTCAAATGGGCTCGGAGCAGCCGCAAACATATTGTTGTTCAAGAGCGAGCCAAGCGCGGCAGCCCCTAGGCCTTGCGCCATTTTTCCGAAAAACTGACGCCGACTGATGTTGAGAAGATATTCTTCGACGGGATGTTTCATAGTTTGCGATTTCTATGCTGGACCTCTGAGATTAGTTGCGGGTGATGGTTTCATCGAGGTTGAGAATGGCGGACATACTGAACGAGAGTGCGGCCAGTTGAGGGGCTGGGAGTTCCTTGTTTCTGGGCGTCTCGCCATAGGAGAGGAATTTTTCGGCATTTTCCGTGTTAGCAGTGAAGCGCTCGAGGTTTTCCTTCGTGAAGGAAATCCAGGTGACCAGTTCGCTATCGGCGGGCGCACGCCCAGTGGCGAGGCGGAACCCTCGGCGGAGGCGCTCGGTGAGCTTTTCGTCCCACGGGCCGTTGATGTCCGTGAAAAGGCGCTCCGCGAGTTTACGGGAGAACTCGATGTAGGTCTCGTCGTTCATGAGGACGAAAGCCTGCGTCGGGCTGTTCGTCAGTGCGCGACGTGTCACGCAGGCCTCGCGCGAGGGGGCGTCGAAGATTTCCATCTGAGCCGGCGGCACGGATTGCTTCCAGAGGGTGTAAAGCCCCCGACGGAAGAGCTTATCGCCGGTGTTGCGGGTGTAGATGCCGAAGCTGGCATTGTTATTCATGGATTTTTCCTTCCAAATTTCTGGCTGGTAGGGCTTCACACTCGGGCCGCCGATTTTTTCATTGAGGAGACCGGAGGCCGCGAGGGCGTTGTCGCGGATCAACTCGGCCGGGAAGCGGTAGCGGGGCGCGCGGGCGAGGAGCTTGTTCTCCGGATCGATCTCCTTGAGATCCTCTCGGTGCTTCGCGGATTGGCGATAGGTGGCGCTCATAACCATGTTTTTCATCGCGCGCTTAATGTCCCATTTGTTCTCGCGGAAATCGACGGCGAGATAATCGAGTAATTCAGGATGGGTCGGCTGAGAGCTCTGCAACCCGAAGTCGTTCGAGGTTTTGACGAGTCCGTTCAGGAAAACCTGCTGCCAGAGGCGGTTCACCTCCACGCGGGCGGTAAGCGGATTTTCTGGAGCCACCGACCACTGCGCGAGACCGAGGCGGTTTTTGGGAGCGTCCTTCGGCATGGGCGGAAGGAAGCCTGGAGCGGTGCGTTCGCGTAGGCGGTCCTTGATTGGCTTGTCATACGCGCCGCGAGCGAGGACATAGGTCTTCACGGGATCCTTGCGCTCTTCCATGACCATCACGCGGGTGGTGCAGGTATTGAAATGGTTTTTGAGATAGTGAGAACGGGCCACATCAAGGCCGGTGGCGGGCGACTTGCCGGCGGCATTGGCCTTGGCAGCAAGGTAGGTGTCGTTCATCCAATACAGGCGGCCCTTGTTTTTGAACAAAGCCAGCCAATCTTCGAGGCCGTGCGGATTGTTAGCGGTGGAGAATCGGAAGCTATTCGAGAGCGCGTTAGGATACGGAGCTTCGGATCCTTGGAACTTGAGTTTGACGATGAGCTTCGCTCCCTTTGCAGGGGTCAAGGGAGCGGCGAGTTGAAGAAAGACGGCGCTGTCGATGCCGGGGATACCGAGCTTCCAACCCTTGGCGGGATCGGCCGCCTGTGCTGCGGTGAGTTCGGGGCTCAAGCCCTGGAACGTCGAGCGCGCAATAGCGATTGCGAGGGGTTCACGTTTGCCGCCCTGCTCCAATTCAAGCTCGATGTCGGGGAGGGCTTGCCGGATGGTCGTCAAATCGATGCCGTAAGCCTCAGCAGCAGTATGGGGTTGGAGATTCCAGAGAAAAGAAAAGGGGTTTATGGAATCCACACGCAGAGTGTTGATCGGTGTTTCCGGAAGGTTTAACTCCAAGGTGACGATATCGCCGGCGGCAAGCGGGAAGTTCAGGTGGAGAGTTTGTTCATCCGCAAGAATCCGGTTGCTGTATTCCGGCACATCCAAGTTCAAAATTGGCATCCCTCCATTCACGCCGACGACGCCATTGATATCCGCCACCTTGGGCTGCGAAGCGTCCTTATTCGAGACGCGCGATCCCCCCACTGGCTTAAGTTCGGTCCAATCGATGCCTTTGCTCTCGTCGGGAACCTTAAGCGCCTCGGGACTTTTGTCGTCACGGAGGGGTTGGAGCGCGGCGAGCGTCTTTTCGGCCGTTTCTATGAGTGGCTTCTGGGGCTCGGCCGAGAGGTACACAAAGGGAGGATAGGCCCGCGCGCGGCTGGTATCTTGGGATTCCAATCCAACCTCGTTGATGCTGTTGAAATAGGCCATCAGGCTGAAAAAATCATTCTGGGTGATCGGGTCGAATTTATGGTCGTGGCAGCGGGCGCAACCCACCGTCATACCCATCACCGCAGAGCCGTAGGTACTCACCCGGTCCACCGCGTATTCGACGAGCCACTCTTCGTTGATGGCGCCTCCCTCGTCCGTGATGCCATGGTTGCGGTTGAAGGAAGTGGCGACCTTTTGGTCGATCGTGGCATTTGGCAAGAGATCGCCAGCCAGTTGCTCAGTGAGAAACTGGTCGTAGGGCATGTTTTTGTTAAAGGCATTGATGACCCAGTCGCGCCACGGCCAGCTCGTGCGCAGCATTTCGCGGTGGATGGCGTTGCTGTCGCCGTAACGAGCCAGGTCGAGCCAATCGATCGCCATGCGTTCGCCGTAGTGGGGCGACGCCAACGCGCGATCCACCATGTTTTCGTAAGCTTTGTCGGAGGTGTCGGCTATGTAGGCGTCGGTCTCCTCGGGAGTCGGCGGCAGGCCGAGGAGGTCCATGTGCACACGGCGAACGAGCGTTTCCTTGTCGGCTTCGGGAGAGGGCGCGATGCCCTTGGATTCCAGCTTTGCGAGGATGAAGTTGTCGATCGGTGTGCGCGGCCACGTCTTGTCCTTGACCTCGGGCAACGGCGGCTTAACTGGTGCGATGAAAGCCCAGTGGGGTTCGTATTTCGCCCCTTGGCGGATCCACTCGGTGAGCGTGGCAACTTGCTCCTCGGTGAGCGGGGTTTTCTTCGAAGTGGGCGGAGGCATCACGGCGTTCGCGTCGTGGCTGACGATGCGCTGGAGGAGGAGGCTTTGCTCTGGCTTACCGGAAACGATGCCGTAGCGTGGCGGTTCGCCCGCCTTGGCAAGATTAGCGCGCGCGTGTTCTTCGGTATCTAGGCGGAAAGGGCTGGACTGGTTTTGGGCGTCGGGGCCGTGGCAGGCAAAGCAACTGTTCGACAAAATCGGGCGCACCTGACTACTGAAGGA
>RFZT01000265.1 GCA_009920585.1 bacterium | reverse complement strand
GTGCCGAACGCCTTTGTCACTCCATGCAGGGCGACCTTCATGGTTTGCGATGCTTCTCCGGAAGCTCATCAGGAACCATGGTGAAGTCGGGAAGTGGTGCCTCGACGATCTCATCCACGGTCACAGGATCATACAGAACCTCCCGGACGGGAGGCGGCGCGGGATGCAACTCGCTCCACGCGATGTATCCCGTCCGCTTGTCCAAGAGACGAACAAAAGCGAATCCGGAGTCTTTTTTGAGCACATTCAGATGTGTGTCTTTGTTGATTTTTTCCGGTGGGAAAGCCTGTGCTGGCCCATTCCTGAAGAAATCCGCCCGATGCGACACGATATATTCGGGAGGCTCGTCCTGATTGAACATCTCCACGGATGCGCATCCGGTGAGAAGCAACAGCAAACAGAATGGGAATATTTTACGATTCATAGCGCACCCTCCCCTCCAGATATCGACTCCAGAGCGAAATCGGTAAAGTAAGGACAAGATAGCAAAATCCCAGAGGGATAAAACTTTCAAACGTGCTGTACGTTGCCGAATTCACCTGGTTCGCCACGAAGGTCAACTCGGATATCCCGATGATGTAGAGCAACGAGGAATCTTTGATGAGCGAGGAAAACTGCCCCGCCAATGGCGGCAAGATCTGGCGCGCGACCTGAGGAAAAATCACAAACCGGTATGTCTGAGAAGAAGTGAGCCCGATGGCTCGAGCGCTATCCCATTGCGAGCGCCCGACGCTCTCGATTCCAGCCCGAATCATTTCGGCGATATACGCACCGCTAAAAAGGGAGAGGATCACAATGCCCACAGAAATGCGGTCATGCCACCCCACCGCATTCGCCACCCCGTAAAATCCGAAAAGCACCAGCACCACGAGGGGCAGTCCGCGGATCGTTTCCACATACGCCACGGCCGAATATCGCAACGGCAAAAACGCAGACCGCCGAGCCAAAGCCGTTAGCACGCCGATCACCATGCTTAGGATCAACGACACAGCGGAAATGCCGATCGTGTTCGCCCAACCCTGAAAAAACGTGACTCGATAAGCCCAAACCTTATCCCAATTTTGCACCGAATTCGAGAAAGCTAGCCAACAGAGAAGCGAATATCCCAGCAGCAGAAGTAATGCGGACAAAACCTTCGCCGCACGCGAGGCGGGACTGCCCGAGCGATCAAAAAAGAAAGCGGCCATCATGGAGCATCAGGATGGCTTCGCTTCCACAGAGACGATTTCCCCTCCAGAGAAGCGGAGATTCAGTTGGATCGGATGACAGCAAACCGAGCAATCCTCGATCATTTCCAAAGAGGGAAAGCTGGTATCCACAAGAATGCCGAAGGTCTCCCCGCAGTAGGGACACTCGATTTCGACATCCTCCACCTGATCCATATTACCCCTCCACGTTCACGCGCTTGGCGTCGCTCCAGAGACCTTCGAGATCGTAAAATTCCCGGCGGGACTCCAAAAAGATGTGGCAAATCACCGAGCCAAAATCGATCACGACCCATTGGCTGCCCGGATAGCCGTCTTCGGAAAGCGGCCTCGTCTGGTGAAGATCTTTGACCCTTTCGCGCATCGAGGATGCGATCGCCTTCAACTGCGGCTCGGAAGCCCCGGAGCAGATCAAAAAGAAATCGGTGAACCCCGAAATGTCGCGCATATCGAGCAATACGATATCCCCCGCCTTCTTGTCGGCGGCCGCTGCCGCACACGTGCGGGCTATATTTTCCGGATCATTCATTCCGGTAGAGTCGATATTGTTGGATGATTTTGCATGTGGAGTCAGGCACCAAATACCGCACAGAGAGCCCATCGGCAATGCGATTCCTGATATTCGTCGAGGAAATATCCACATTTCGCGAGATCACAGGGAACCCGCCCTCGTTAGGCAAGCCTCCCCGGGATAGCACCACGAAGCTCACCAACCCGCGCAGAACATCGATTTCCTTCCAAGTTCCCAGATCCGCCACATTGTCCTCACCGATGAAATAAAAAAACCTCGCTCCAGGAAATCGCGCCACCATGAGTCGCACGGTATCCACCGCGAAAGACGGGCCTGACCTTTCCGCTTCGCATCGATCGCAGAAAAAACCTGTCTCACCCTCAATGGCTGCTTCCACCATCTCACAACGTACAGCCGCCGAAACCGGAGGACGCTCGAGCTTGTGAGGGGAGATATTTGCAGGAATGAAAATGACCCGCTCCAGGCCGAGTTTCTCCATCGCATCCCGCGCCATAATGAGATGTCCGTGGTGGATAGGATCAAAGCTTCCGCCGAATAATCCGATGGTCTGTGATGAAATCATTTCAACAAACCTTATAAAATCTGGTTTCTCCTCGATAGGCCATCTCACAATCATGGTTGCACATCGCCCATTCACCAAAATGTCAAAATTTGAGATTGACGTCGTATCGGCAATCGGAGAACGCTTAAAACCTATGAAAAAATCCCTCGTTTACGCAGCTGTATTGACCCTCGTTACCGCCATGGCTTCATTTGCTCATTGCGGCACCTGTGACAAGAAGGACGATTGCAAAAAGGACGGCAAAAAAGGAGAAAAAGACGAATCCAAATTGGTCATTTCAATCTAAGCTTTAAAAATCTTAACCTTCAAAAAACGCGGCTTTAGGCCGCGTTTTTTTGTGCCATTTTTTAACGCTTGGGTTTTTCAAAAACGACCATGTGTTGCCAGGGAAGAAATGCGTGGGTCGTTTTCCAAATAAAGCCGGCGGCTTCGAGTTCTTTGCGGATTTGGGCTTCGCTCATTTTATGGAGCGGTTTGATCGGAACTTGGGGATCCTCGGCGCGGTATTCCAAGAGAACGACTCTCCCGCCGGGACGGAGTGCCTGCATCAGCGATTGCAGCATTTCGGCAGGATGCGAAAATTCATGGTAGGCATCGACCATTAAGGCCAAGTCAATCGAGTCGGAGGGAAGTCGAACCCCGTCTATGGCTCCAAGGTGGGGTTCTACATTAGGGTGGCCGAGCTGTTTCGCTCGGGTCTCGAGACAGGTGAGCATCTCAGGTTGGATATCGACCGCCACCACGCGGCCCTTGGGAACCATCGGCGCAATCCGAAATGTATGGAAGCCCGAGCCGGCCCCAATATCCGCGACAACATCATCCGGCTTCAAATCGAGAGCGGCATCAGCGCGACTCGAGGCTTCCTCATCCTCCCGACTGTCACGCTCGAGCCAATCGATCCCTTCGTGGCCCATGACCTTCGCAATTTCCCGACCCATGTGGAACTTCCCAATGCCATCGGGAGAGGAGGGAGGGCAAGCGCCTGCAGAAATCAACTGCAGTAGCAGGCAGGCGGCAACCAAAGCGGCAATGGCAAGGCGCTTCATGCGTTTTTATACCGAAGCCACCCCCGAAGGACTGAGCACAGTGAGTCAAAGGCCACAACTATTTCGACGGTGCTTTGACGAGTTTGGTGATGCGACCCCACTTGTTCCAGTCTTGGATGTAGAGGTCGCCTTTGTCGTCGATAGCGCAGCCGTGGGGGGCGGTG
>RFZT01000264.1 GCA_009920585.1 bacterium | reverse complement strand
CTTGCCGCCAGGGCGGGACCAGAAGACGCCGACCACGAAGACAGGCGTGATTGGCGGCACCACAGAAGTGATAAGCTTGTTCATGCCCTCGAAAATCGTGGTGTAGTGGCCAAAGATCGGTGACGAGGCAATCGCGAGGAATGTGCTTCCCAACTCGTCTGCCTCGCCAATCTGGAAAATCTGAACGCCCTCTTCATCAGCGAAGCCATGACACAACCGTTCCGCCTGCAAAAACACAACCGAATTGCGATTGAACAAATGGAAATCCTCACCAGTGAATACAGGCGACGACTTTTGGGGGAAGGAGAAACGAAATGAGCGATGTGATCCTCTACACCACCGAGGACGGCATAACCAAGATTGATCTACGGCTTCAAGATGGCACCGTCTGGCTTTCCCAACAGCAAATCGCCGAGCTTTTCAGGCCACAAAACAAAACATCTCGCTCCACACGCCGTCGATCAGCACCGTTTGCGGCACCGGCGGTGTGCCGCGTTCATTGCGGTGAATTCCTGCCACCACCACCTCCACGGCCACCCCTCCCAACTTCTCCAGTTGATAGTCCATGCCGCCGAGTGCCTGCGGTTGCCCGTTGAGCATCAACCAGGCGATCTTCGGTCGAGCGGATGGCGGCCAGTCCAGGATCTCCGCCATCAGCACCACATCTGGGCGCTCCTGTTTCCACCACCGACCCAGCGCTTTCCTGTCGCCGGTATCCACTAGCAAGGGGCCGACCCTGTTCTGTTCGGACAATCGCTGCTGACAGGCCATGAAAGCCCCAAGCCAGCGTCCGTCCACGCGCTCATTCATTTCATGAGTCAACACCAGACCGGGACGCACATACCCCATCTCCAAAACTCTCTGAAACGCCCCAACCGCACCCTGAAAATGATTTGGAGAAACCCGGTGCATCTTGGGCTCATGCAGACTGGTGCCGATAGTGACCGCCGACAACCCACTCAGATCCAATGACAATCTGGCTGCCGACTCCGGCACCGGCGGCACAATGACGCCCCATTGTCCGCGGGCCGTCAGCGCACGCTTCAACCGCTGCAACGATTCCCGATCCGACCCTGACTGATAGACCTCAAGGCCGTATCCCAACTCACCCGCCCTGATCCTTGCCCCATTCAGGATGTGATCTGAATTCACCGTCTCGCACTTGCGTTTCGCACCGGCCCAAAAATCCAGCCAGGCCAGATGGTGCGGATCGCTGCGGCGGCGGTGGTGGTGCATCTGCGCCATCAAGGCCGCCACCATCGGATGCGGGCGGTAGCCGAGACGCTCGGCCATTTCTTGAATGCTCCGACGCCGACACTCCGGAATCGTCGGATCATTGCGCAACGCTTTCGAAACCGTCGAAACCGAAACATTCGCCGCATGCGCGACATCGCGCATCGTTACCGGTTGGGATCCGCTCACGAAACGATATTCGTAAAACTCCACTCGTCATCAAGAATAAAAGTG
Organism: bacterium; assembly: GCA_009920585.1. Lineage (GTDB taxonomy): Bacteria > Verrucomicrobiota > Verrucomicrobiia > Chthoniobacterales > Terrimicrobiaceae > UBA967. Next base: position 2,044 of record RFZT01000264.1, on the reverse strand, counting down.
ACTGACATAACGAAATGTCATCCACCCCATGCTCATCGGAAACCGAACTTTTCGGACTCGTGAAATCTCAGCTCTACACCCCAGTGGTCGGGGACATCCTGGATCGGATGGGATTCACCCACCAATTCCTGCCACAGTCGATCCAGCCGCTGCTGATAGAGATGAAGCTCGTAGGACGCGCCATGCCGGCATTGATGATCGATGTGCACGGGCCTCAGAAAAAGCCGTTTGGCAAGCTTACGGAAGCGCTCGACCAACTCGAACCCGGAGACATCTTTCTGGCCAGCGGTGGCGATATGCGCTGCGCCTATTGGGGCGAGATTCTCACCGCCACCGCCCGCACCCGCGGGGCTGTAGGTGCCGTGATTAATGGATACCACCGCGACACTCCACGCGTGCTGGAACAAAATTGGCCCGTCTTCAGCCGCGGCAGGTATGCGCAGGATTCCGCCGTCCGCACCCAAGTTCTCGACTACCGTTGTCCGATCGAGGTCGGCCAGGTCTCCATTCAACCCGGCGATCTGGTTTTCGGCGATCTCGACGGTGTGGTGATCATCCCGCGCGCTGTCGAAGCTGAGGTCATTGCTGAAGCTCTCGCCAAAGCCACCGGCGAAAACCTGGTCCGCCAGGAGATTGAAAACGGCATGAGCAGCACCGCGGCATTCGCCAAGTATGGAATCCTCTGATCTCCTCATCCCAACCCCTTGACCCCATTATGAACCAACCCTCCGCATTTCAACTTCACAACCAAACCGCCCTGATCACCGGAGGCGGCACGGGCCTAGGCTTAGGAATGGCGCGCTGCCTCGCCGAAGCAGGTGCCAAGGTCGTGCTTGTAGGTCGCCGCACTTCGGAACTCGAACGCGCCGCCGCGGAAATCGGTGATGCCGCTTTCCCCTTGCAAGGCGATGTAACGGACACCGCTTCGCTACCATCACTTGTCCAAAAAGCCGAGGAACTCGCCGGGCCGATTTCCATCCTCATTAACAATGCCGGCATCCACCTCAAGAAACCCGCTTTGGACACCAGCCCCGAGGAGTTTCTCCAAGTCCTCAACACCCACGTGATCGGTGCCCACGCACTCACCTGCGCCGTGCTCCCCGGCATGATCGCACGCGGCCATGGCAGCGTGATCTTCATCGCTTCGATGGCATCGCAGTTCGGCATTCCCCGCGTCATCGCTTATTCCGCAGCCAAAAGTGCATTTATCGGCATGGTCCGCACGCTTGCCACCGAAGTCTCCGGCGATGGCGTTCGCGTCAATGCGATCGCCCCCGGTTGGATCGATTCCGATATGATGCGCAAGGCGCTCGACAGCGATCCAGCCCGACGCGACAAGATTCTCGCCCGCACTCCGATGGGACGCTTCGGCGAAGCCGCAGACATCGGTTACGCCGCTGTCTATCTGAGTTCATCGGCAGCGAAATTTGTCACCGGCACCGTATTGCCTGTCGATGGCGGCGTAAGCATCGGATTCTAACAAACAATATCATGAAACTCGGCTTCGGACTCTACCGCCACCAACTCAACGACGATCACTTCCGCTTCGCTCGCCAGTGCGGCGCGAGCCACTTGGTCATTCACATGGTCGACTACTTCCGCTCGTCGCGATTGAACCTGTGCGTCGATCAACCGCTCGGTGACGATAGCGGCTGGGGACTCGCCGGCGACCCCGATCAACTCTGGTCCTACGAAGAGTTGTGCGCGATCCGCGACGCGGCGGCAGCGCACGGACTCACCATCCAGGCGGTCGAAAACTTCGATCCCGCCCATTGGCACGATGTGCTTCTCGACGGACCGAAAAAGGCCGAACAACTCGAGAAGATCAAAACCCTTGTCCGCACTGTCGGCAAGGTCGGCATCCCGGTGATCGCTTACAACTTCTCGCTTGCCGGAGTCTCGGGGCGCGTCAAGGGACCCCATGGCCGCGGCGGCGCGGAAGTCGTCGGCATGGACGGCCCTTATGACAAACCGATCCCCAACGGGATGATCTGGAACATGGTCTATGATCGCGACGCCGCGCCCGGCGAACTCGCCCCTATCA
>RFZT01000263.1 GCA_009920585.1 bacterium | reverse complement strand
ATTGATATGTCCATTTGCTAGAGGCTTTAGTTGGTATGTGAATAAGTTACGAGCAACTCGGCGAATGCCTTGAAACCCTCAATAACCGCCCCGCTCGAACGGAGTTTGTTCACAATCGCGAGATAAAGGGCCACACTAATCATCGAAAAGCCGAGGCTTTAGAGAACGATGAATCCCGCCTAAATCACATGAAGAGCACGCGTGAAATAGAAAAAAGTCACAGCGTATCTATAAAACAGCCGCCGAATCGGCACTTACCTTTACTGCTTGGCAGAAGAATTTAAACTTCCGCTGAGATCTCTTCAGTAGAATCTACGGAAAGAGGCTTCAAAACATTCTGCGCGATGTATTCAATGATCTGATTCACCCCTACGGTCATCTCTGCAGAAATCGGCACAACAGTGACTTTGGGAAACCGTTCCTTGAAAATCTTAAGATTCTCCTCCGATTCGGGAAGATCCATCTTATTTGATATGATGCAGAAAGGCTTAGCGGCTAAGGTAGGATCGTACAGACGAAGCTCCTTCCGTAGAGACTGATAGTCATCAATGGGGCTGCGCCCCTCGCTGCCAGCCATATCTAGAACAAAGAAAAGCGATTTACAACGAACGATATGCCTCAAAAACTCATGCCCTAGCCCTCTATTATCATGGGCGCCATCGATCAAGCCGGGGATATCAGCTACGGTAGCACGATGATATTCAGGAAGATCTACGACACCAACAATGGGATGTAATGTTGTGAAGGGATAAGGAGCGGCTTTGGGTCTAGCTGCGGAGATTTTTTGAAGAAGCGTCGATTTGCCAGCATTGGGATATCCAACTAGGCCAATATCCGCAATCGTGCGAAGCTCGAAAAGATACCAAGATTCCTCACCTGGATAGCCCTTGGTGACCTGACGTGGCACGCGGTTGGTGGATGATTTAAAGTGCGTGTTCCCCTTGCCTCCGTCGCCCCCTTTACAGAGAATAAACTCCTGACCGGGTTCGGAAAGATCAGCAATAGGTTCCTCTTCGACTTCGTCATGGGAGGTGTGGCCTGCGCGGTGAACAATAGTTCCGATCGGAACTTTGATTCGCGTCGGTTCGGAACTGCGCCCCATTTTGTCCTTCCCTTTCCCGTGTCCACCCCGCTTAGAGCGAATCAGGGGTTCAAAAAAAAGGGCGACTAAGCTATCGACATCATGATCGGCGACAAGAATGATATCTCCGCCCCGCCCTCCATCACCACCATCCGGTCCCCCACGAGGAACGAATTTTTCGCGGCGAAAGCTGCAACAGCCATTTCCTCCGTCACCGGCCTTGGCGTGCACCCTTATCTGATCGACAAACTTCATTTCGGGAAGGTGGCGGAGTTAGCCAGTCAAGTCGATGGGAAATTGCCACGTCAAACAAAAGAGGCCCCATTTTGACCTGCGTGATTTGGTGGAATAAATCCTCGCGGAGTGCTACAATGGAACCTATGAGCACTAACCCCTCTGTGCAGGAATTGCGTTCACTCGATCAGCAATATCACCTTCATCCGTTCACGCACCATTTGGACATGCACGAAACAGGCACCCATTTAATCAAGTCGGGTGATGGTTGTTTCCTCGTCGATGAGGATGACCGCCGCTTGCTAGATGGTCTTGCTGGTTTGTGGTGTGTGAATGTTGGCTACAACTGCGCCGCGATCACAAATGCCGTCACAAAGCAGATGCGGGAACTTCCGTATTATCCTTCTTTTTTTAATAGCACGACCGAGCCTCCGATCCGAGTTGCAGAGTTTCTGGCAAAAAAAGCTCCTCCGCGAATCAATCACACCGTCTTTTCGAACTCGGGATCGGAAGCCAATGAGAGCGCACTCAAAATCATTCGCGCTTATCACAAGTTGCGCGGACAACCAGAGAAGTTCAAAATCCTATCAAGGACATTTGCTTACCATGGTGTCACCTTGGCGACGACAAGCATGACGGGTTTACCCTCGTGCTATGACCCGTTCAATCTTCCTCTCCCTGGCTTCATTCATGTGCCCGGTCCTCATCCGTATGGGGTCAATTCGCCATTAGATCCTGAAGCTTTCGGGAAGTGGTGCCTTGAAGAAACGGCACGCATCATCAAAGAAGAAGGCCCAGAAACGATAGCCGCCATGTTCGTCGAACCTGTGCAAGGCGCAGGCGGGGTCATCCCCCCACCCCCAGGTTATCTGCTCGGTTTACGTGAGCTTTTGCGAAAAAATAATATCCTCTTTGTAGCCGACGAAGTCATCACAGCATTCGGTCGCGTGGGAGATTGGTTTGCGAGCAGTCTCTGGAACCTAGATCCCGATTTAATAACCCTCGCGAAGGGTATCACTAGTGGTTACCTGCCACTCGGAGCGACGATGGTCAGCGATGAAATCACCGGTGTCATTCATAGTGGGGGCTACTTTGCCCATGGATTCACCTACAGCGGACATCCAACAAGTGCTGCCGCAGCGTTAGCGAACCTGAATACGATTGAGAGCCTCGGTCTAGTGGAACGCGTCCGCTCCGATGTGGGGCCTTACTTTCAAGAAAAACTCCACAGCTTCGCCGAACATCCTGCCGTTGCAGAAATCCGCGGACTCGGACTCATCGGTGCCATGGAGCTTGTGCCTCGTGGCGGAAGAGCGGCCCTGACTCCCACTAGCGCCCTGGGTGTTCGCGCCTCTGCACTCATTCGGAATGAAGGCACAATTGTTCGGGGCATCCGCGATCTTGTCGCCGTTGCACCACCGCTGATCATTACCCGTGAAGAGATCGATCAACTCTTCGCCTCCATTAGCGCGGGACTCGACAAACTCTGGGACAAATAAATCTCCGAGTTTGCCTTATATACCATCTCTTCAAGATAACCCGACTTCTAACTTTTCGCAGTAGCGTTTGCTTGAGACTGTAACTATTGGCGACCAAATAAGCGAGAGGACCAATTGAGCGTCATCCCAGAGTTGTTCACATGGATTAAGCTCGGGGCTGTATGGTGGAAGCGGCACTATATGGACGCCTTCAGATAAACGTTCGTAACCCTTCCTAAGATGGAAGCCGGCTTGGTCAGCAATCACAACGTGATGAGCCTCCGGATCGCTTGAGCGAAGGTGTTCAAGGAAGAGCTGATTGCAATCCAAGTTCACCGTCGGCTAATGAAAAAAATCAGCTGGTCATTCAACAACTTCCAGCGCCCCGTAAAGGTAATCCCACTCGTAGCGTGACTACCGACGAACCTCGGGTCGAACCCCTATACTGATCCACACTCGAGACATCTCCGTATGCAAACCGAAGCGAGCTTCATCCATTACCCACACTCGCACTCGACTTCCCTGTGGAACTGGAAGCGCCTCCAGTTTGGCTCCCAACTCTTGCTTGAACTTATCCACTGCCTCGGGATCATTTTTGGGGTGTCTGGGTCGCTACACCCGCAGCATCCCTTCCTAATTTCTTTAGCCACGACCAGACCGTCACATACGGACGTTTAATACCACGCTCTCTCTGGAGCCAAATGCGGGCCGCTTCTGCAGTGGCCCATCGACCGCTTTCCACTCCGGCTTTGAG
>RFZT01000262.1 GCA_009920585.1 bacterium | reverse complement strand
TTGCGGGGTTCCACTCCCCCTTTAATTTTATGATACTTCTCGGAATAGGACTGCACGCATTGGGCGGGATCGCGGCGGCGACTTGCTACATCACTCAAAAGGGTGCTTCGAAATGGTCGTGGCAGACTTACTGGATCGTATTTTGCGTGATGGCATGGTTCCTCATGCCGCTGGGGATTTCGGCGCTGACGGTTCCGGATTTGGCGATGGTTCTGCGCGAGGCGCCGCAGGATGTGGTGCTAAAGGTGTTTTTCTATGGCGCGCTATATGGTTTCGGCGGCATGGCTTTTGCCTTGGCGATCCGGTGCATTGGCTTTTCGATGACCTACGGGATGGCCATCGGAATCTCGGCCGTGTTCGGCACAATCGTACCCCAGCTTTTGGATGGCACATTGGTGAGTAATTTTCAAAAACCCGGTGGCCTCATGGTATTGGTTGCGTTCATTCTTTCGATGGTGGGCGTGGCTGTGTGCGGTCGGGCGGGGTTTCTCAAAGAGCGTGAAATCGCCGACAAGGGCGGGGACGATACCGGCTTCGACATGAAGAAGGGCATCTGGCTCGTGGTGCTCGCGGGCATTCTTTCGGGAGTTTTTGGCGTGGGCGCGGCAGCGGGGCAACCCATCGACACTATCGCCAGCCAGCACGGAGCCATGGCTGGTTTTGCTGGATACCCGAAGTATATCTTTCTCACGGGCGGCACGCTGCTGACGAATCTCGTGTGGTGGCTCATTGTTTGCATCCGGCGCGGCACCTTGAAGGAGTTTGTTTCGATCCCAGAAGGCGCTGGTCGCCTTGCGCTCTGCTATCTCATGGCGCTCCTCGGCGGAATGCTCTGGTTCATTCAGTTTATCTTTTACGAATTGGGGCATGCGAACATGGGGAACTTCAAATTCATCAGTTGGGGAGTTCACATGGCGATGCTCGTGTTTTTCAGCTTCATCGTCGGTCTGGTGTTCCGTGAATGGCACAGCTGCAAACGTAAGACGATCGGAGTTCTGTTGGTGGGTCTTTTCATCTTGGTGTGCTCGTTCGGTCTCATCACCTACGGTTCGTTAGTCGGTGAACGCGAGGCAGCGAAAGCCGGAGAGCCAACAGCGACGCAAGCCCACTAATTTTTTATGAAAAGATACGGAAGTATTATCGGCGTGAAGCCCGAAAAACTCGACGAATACAAGCGCCTTCACGCTGCCGCGTGGCCAGGGGTTTTGCGGATGATTCACGAATGCCAGATTCGGAATTATTCGATTTATTTTCGAAGGATGCCAGATGGTGCGCATTATCTTTTCAGCTACTTTGAATACATCGGCGACGATTTTTCCGCCGACATGGCCAAGATGGCGGACGACCTCGAAACCCAGCGCTGGTGGGATGCCTGCAAACCCTGTCAAGAACCCCTATCCGACCGCGCCTCGGGCGAATGGTGGGCGGATATGGAAGAAGTTTTCCACTGCGATTAACCCCAAAAAAACCACTATGAGTGACAACCATGCCACAGCCACATTGAACCGCCCGCCGAAGCATCTCGACTACAGCCTCACGGGCGAGAACTCCACAAGAGCGATCGAGCGAGGACTCGCCGAGGCGGACTGGTATCAAAGTCCCGTGCCCCGCGCCGAGATGCGCAAACTTCTCGAGCGGCGTGACGGTCCGGGCATCCGCGACACGATTTTGTGGTTCGGTCTGCTGGGGCTCACAGGGTGGGCCACTTTCGCGCTCTGGGGAACATGGTGGGTGGTGCTTCCCTACATGGTTTACGCGGTGCTCTACGCGACGGCTTCCGACTCCCGTTGGCATGAGGCCGGTCACGGAACGGCCTTCCGTACGGATTGGCTGAACAACTTCGTCTACGAGGTCGCGTCGTTTATGGTGTTGCGCGAATCAGTGGTCTGGCGCTGGAGTCATACCCGCCACCACAGCGACACGATCATTGTGGGTCGTGACCCAGAAATCCAGATTCCGCGCCCTCCGAAATTGAGGGAGTTGTTTTTGGGGTTGTTCGCCATTGGAGTCTATCGCGGTTACTTCCCTGGTGTTTTCCGTCACGCGGCGGGCCGTATTTCAGCTGATGAGCGGACCTACATTCCAGAGACCGAGTTTTCAAAAATCACGCGCAACGCTCGGATCATCCTTGCGATTTATGCAGCGACCATCGCCCTTTCGGTTGCACTTCACAGTTGGGTGCCAGTGTTTCTCATCATCCTGCCGCATTTCTTTGGAACATGGCTGATGATCGTACACAATACGGCCCAGCACGCTGGTCTCGCCGAAAACGTTCTCGACCATCGGCTGAATTGCCGGACCGTTTACATGAACCCTATCAGCCGGTTCATCTACTGGAACATGAACTATCACGTGGAGCATCACATGTTCCCGCTGGTTCCATTTCACTCACTCTACAAGCTCCACGCCCTCATCAAGGACGATTGTCCTCCGCCCTATCCTTCGATTCTTTCGGCTTGGCGGGAAATTCTACCGACGATTATCCGCCAGAAAAAAGATCCGACTTATCATGTGAAGCGTGTCCTTCCGGCTCCCAAGGAACGTGCCGTCGAAGGCCTTGTTTCCGGTGATGCCAAGCCGGATGCGGGCGGTTGGGTGGAAGTTTGCGCCCAAGCCGATCTCGGTAAGGAGGACGTCCTTCGCTTTGACCATGGCAGGAAAACCTTCGCCCTCATTCGCGATGCGGAAGGCCGCCTCTTTGCGACGGACGGTATTTGCACTCACGGCAATAACCATCTCGCCGAAGGTCTCGTGAAAGGCGGCATCATCGAATGTCCGAAACACAACGGACGCTTCAACCTCGCGGATGGTTCGCCTGCCCGCGCTCCGATCTGCCGAGGCCTCGCGACGTATCCCATCGAGGTCCGCAATAATCGGATTTACCTCAATGTCATGAATCCCGGTGGGGCCGGATCGCGACAACAGAAAAGCCGCACGCTCCGCATTGTAAGCACCACCAATGTTTCGACTTTCATCCGCGAGATTGTGATGGAACCTGTGGATGGTCCGCTGGCCTTCGAGCCCGGCGATTATCTGCAGTTCGCGATTCCTGCCTATGGTGAAATCGCCTACAGCAACTTCGATGTCCCTGAGCCTTATGCCACAGTCTGGAGGCAACACAAAATCTTCGACCTCGTGGCAAAAAATCCGGATGAGGCCAAGCGGAACAACTACTCGATTGCCAGCCACTCGGGTGAAGGCACGATCCGCCTCAATGTCCGTATCGCCACTCCGCCTCCCGGTCAGGAATGCCCGACCGGCACTGGCTCGAGCTACATGTGGTCGCTGAAACCCGGCGACACCGTGGATGCGATCGGACCATTCGGAGATTTCCATATCAAGCCGACCCGTAAGGAAATGGTCTACATCGGCGGTGGTGCAGGAATGGCACCTTTGCGCGCTCACCTTACGCACCTCCTTGAGGTCGAAAAATCGGCCCGCCGGATTTCCTTCTGGTATGGCGCCCGTTCACGGCAGGAATTGTTCTACACTGATCTCTTTGAACAACTCACCACGAAGCACCAAAACTTCAGCTTCCACACCGCGCTTTC
>RFZT01000261.1 GCA_009920585.1 bacterium | reverse complement strand
AGGAGCAGACCGCAGCACACAGGCGAGACGCGCTGTGCTCCTCTACTAAAATCCAAAAGCAAGCTGCTTTTGGTATAACTCCAAAAGATCGATCCGCAAACCAATGAATGGGGTTTCTTATTTAAGAAAGGGTCTTTGAAGCGCCTTAAAGGCCAGGGCTGGAGTGCATGATCCCGCCGTCGGCGAAGATGGTTGTGGCGGTGAGGTAACTGGCGCCTGGGCCTGCGAGGAAGGCGACGACGCTTGCGATTTCTTCTGGTTGGGCCATACGACCGACGGGGATTGCGTCGTCGAGCTTCTTGAGAAGAGTGGGATCTTCCATCGTCGAGGTATTGATCGGCGTGGCGACGGCTCCGGGACCGACGGCTGTGACAAGAATGTTGTGCGGGGCTAGTTCCAGCCCAGCCGTGCGGGTGAGCATTCGCATGCCGCCTTTGGAGAGGCAGTAGGCGGTATTTCCTGGCATGGGCCAATCCTCATGGACAGAGGTGATGTTAATGATGCGTCCGCCGCCGCCTTGCGCGATCATTTGCTTCGCGGCGATCTGGGTGCCGAAGAAGGCGCTCTTGAGATTGATGTCGAGCACGCGTTGGTATTGCTCCTCGGTGGTGTCGAGCACGGAGGTGCGGGTTTCCACGCCGGCGTTGTTGACGATGATGTCGAGGCGGCCGAAATTTTGGACTGCGGCATCGACGAGTTTTTGGAGGTCGGCGGTTTTGCTGACGTCCGCTTGGACCGCAACGGCCTTTTCGCCTAGGGCGAGGAGTTGCTTCTCCAGAGTTACGGCGGTTTCGGGATGGACGACATAGTCGATGACGATGTTGGCTCCCTGTTTGGCGAGTTCGACAACGATGGCGAGGCCGATACCGCTATTTCCGCCGGTGACGATGGCTGTTTTTCCTGTGAGGTTCATGGTGTTTGTTTTGGGTTAAATGTTGGCTTGGAAGGTGTGAAGTTGGCGACACATTTTTGAAACGAGGGCGGTCCAACCCGTCTGGTGGCTGGCTCCTACGCCTGCGCCGTTGTCTCCGTTGAAATATTCGTTGAAGAGCAGGAGGTCGCGCCAGTGGGGATCTTTCTGGAAAAGTTCGACGCTGCCATTGAAGGGGCGGCGGCCATCCTCGCCGCGCGTGAAAATACCCACAAGACGTTTTTCGAGTTCGAGGGAAACCTGCCAGAGGTTCATTTCCACCCCGCTGCCGGTGGGGAATTCCACTTTGAAAGTATCTCCGAAGTAGAAGCCAAATTTTTGGAGAGACTCAATGATCAGGTAGTTCATGGGCATCCAAACGGGGCCGCGCCAATTCGAGTTGCCGCCGAACATCGCGACCGGGCTATCGGCGGGGCTGTAGCTAAGCGTCTCGGTTTTTTCCCCTTCGGTGAAGGTGTAGGGATGCTCTTCGTAGATTTTTGAGAGGGCACGGATGCCATGCGGCGAAAGGAATTCCGATTCATCGAACAAACGCTCGCAGATGCGCCGGAGGTGCTCGGGCGGGACAAGGGAGATGAGTTTGCGTCCATCGACATCTTGTTTGATGTGCTGAAGTTTCTCCATCAGATGCGGGCGGTTTTTTTCGAACCACTGGTAGCGTTTGCGCAGGACTGGAAGCTTCAACACGGTCGCGGGATCGAAGCTCTCCACCGCGAAGAGAGGGGTGAGACCCGCAACCGAGCGGGTTTTGAGGTAGGCTGAGGAGCCGTCCGGACGCCGTAGGACATCATAGTAAAATCCATCCTCATCGTCCCATAAGGCGAGGCCGCCCGTGCCTGTCGAGTTGATGGCTGCGGCGAGGTAGATGAAATCGTTGAGGAATTTGTCGGCTATGTCCTCGAACTCCGGCTCCTCTTCGGCGAGTTCGATGGCGATTTTGAGCATGCTTAGGCAGAACTGCGCCATCCAAGCCGTGCCGTCGCTCTGGGCAATGCGGGAGCCGTCGGGTAGCGGGTAGCGGCGGTCGAACACCCCGATGTTGTCGAGACCGAGGAACCCTCCCTCGAAAACATTGTCGCCAGTCTGATCCACCCGATTCGCCCACCAGCCGTAGTTGAGGAGGAGTTTGTTGAAGGCTTTTTTGAGGTAGGCGGTGTCGCCCTTGCCGGTCATGCCGCGCTCGATCGAATAAATCCGCCACGCCGCCCAGCCACCGATCGGCGGGTTGGCGTCCGAGAGGGCCCATTCGTAGGCTGGTTGCTGGGCGCTTGGTGAAGTGTAGCGCTCGCCTTGGAGCAGCATGTTTTGGCGTTTCGCGGTGGCGGGATCGGTGACGGCGAAGGCCACGGATTGGAACATGAGATCCCACGCGCAGAAGTAGGGATACTCCCAGCAGTCGGGCATGGAGATGACATCGTTGGCGTAGAGTTCCTGCCAGAAAACATTGCGTCCCTTCCATCGTTCGGCCGGGGGTTTCGGCATGGTGGAATCGCCGGTGAGCCAGCGGTTCAAATGGTAGGAGTAAAATTTCTTTCCCCACAACAGGCCAGCAATGGCACTTCGCATGACGAGCGACAATTCCTCGGAAATTCCAGGCACGGAGGCATCGAAATGCTCCATGTTTTCCTTCTCGCGATCGGCAAAAAGCGTGTCGAAGGAGGGATCGATGGGTTTTTCCTGCGAACCCACGCCAAGCCGGAGCCGGATCACCCACTCCTCGCCCGGGGCGAGCGTGTGTTGGTAGACGGCCGCCGCCTTGGTGCCGATGCGGGCCGGATTCACGGCACCAGTCGCGCCGTTCACGACATAGTCATGGAAGGCATCCTTCACAAAAGGCGTGCGGTTGGGGGCATTGTAAAGGCGGCGGTCGTTAGTCTCGTTTTCGGTGAATATCCACTCCGGCCGGCCTTCGGCTTGGAGGCTATAGTCACCCAACTCGGCAGAATGCGCGCTGAGTCCCTGACCGTCCGGCAAAAGACGAATCTCGGGCTTCGAGACAGGCGCAACCTCCCATGTCCATGTGTTGCGGAACCAGAGCGTGGGAAGAACCGTGAGCGGGGCCGCCTCGGGGCCGCGATTGATGATCCGCAGGCGGATCGCCATGTCGTCCGGCGCGGCTTTCGCGTATTCGAAGAACACATCGAAGTAGCGGCTGTCGTTGAAAATGCCGGTATCGACGAGTTCGTATTCCGGCTCCAAGCGCGAGCGGCGGGCATTTTCTTCGATCAGCTGGCTGTAGGGAAACTCGGCCTGCGGGTATTTGTAGAGTCCGCGCATGAAGGAATGCGTGGGGTTGTTGTCGAGATGGTAGAAATAGTCCTTGATGTCCTCACCGTGGTTTCCCTGCGGATTCGAGAGTCCAAAGGCGCGCTCTTTGAGGATGGGATCCTTGCCGTTCCAGAGCGCGGCGGCGAAACAGAGGAGTCCTTTTTTATCCGAAATACCCAGCAGGCCATCCTCGCCCCAGCGATAGGCACGTGAGCGCGCGTGGTCGAAGGGAAAGGATGTCCATGCATCGCCGTCGGCCGAGTAATCTTCGCGAACCGTGCCCCACTGGCGATCGCTCAAATACGGTCCCCAGAGATGCCAATCCTCCTTGTTGGCGTCGCGGGCTTCGATGCGGAGGGA
>RFZT01000027.1 GCA_009920585.1 bacterium | reverse complement strand
GCTACGGCGATGTCTTTGCCAGCCTCGATCGCCGCAAGGGCAGGGCGAAGGCCTGCGGTTCCTACGATAGCTATTAATACCAGATCCGCTTCGGGCATGGTCGCCAATTCGATAAGTCTCGCGACGCCGTCCGGACCCGAAGAGAGTGCGGTTTTTGCACCCGGAAAATCTTTTGCCAAATCCACGAGCGCCTCAGCATTGCGGTGGGCAGAAAGCCCGACCACTTGCATCCGCTCGGGAATGTCCCTAGCCACCTTGAGTGCGCTGGTGCCGATCGATCCCGTAGCCCCTAGTATGACAACGCGGCGGGCTTTCATCCGATCCCGAGCACAAACCGCATGTAAAAAAACAGAATCGGTGCGGTGAAAAGAATGCTATCGATCAGGTCGAGTGTGCCGCCGATCCCGGGCAACATGGCACTCGAGTCCTTCGTATGAGCGCCGCGTTTCACAATGGATTCGGCCAAATCTCCCACCACAGCAGCAAATCCCAGAACGAGACCGAGTATCGTGATGTCCGAAAATCGGAACGCCGACAACTTTTGGGGCATGAGCGCAAACATCCAGTAACTGCAGAGCAGAGACGAAAACAAAGCGCCCAAAAATCCCTCCCAGGTTTTTTTAGGGCTGATGTGTGGAGCGAACGGCGTTTTTCCAAAAAGACTCCCGAAAACGTAGGCCCCCATATCACTGAACTTCGTCACGGCCACGAGATACAAAACGTAATACTGCCCGGTGGTTTGACCACTTTCGAGGGTCGGTGTCAGGTAGATTATCTTCGTGAGAAAGCTGAAAAGCCACGGAATGTAGAGCAACCCAAAAACCGTGTAGCTCATTGCGCGAAGGGGATCGTTTTCTGCGCCACGGAACATCTGCCGGGCAAAAATCGTCATCAGAAACAAGACAAGGACGAGCAATTCAAAGTCATAGCAGTTCTCGGGTCCTTGGGATTTGATGATATAAAATCCACCAAAGAGAAGTGTCGCGGCGGAGATCAGACCAGTGAGTGTGAAAACACCGATCCCATCACTTTCGAGCATTTGGAAATACTCCCAAAGCGCCCGCAGCGCCATGATCCCCAACAATGCCAAAAACCCAAATTCATATCCCGCAAAAACGGTCGAGAGCATTAGCACCCACAGCACGAGAGTGCTTCCCAAGCGTAAAAAAAATGTCAGGCGCGTCTGAGTCATACCCAAGCCCTAAAGAGTGTCTGAGTCTTCCTCATTTCGCAACCCGAGATGCACGTCCTCCTAAGAATTTACGCCTTTTCGCGAATCCCCAGCAACCGGACAAACGGAAGGAATCCGATTCCAGATAGCGCCACCAGCGCCTGCGCGCCAAATCCCCCCAACGAAACAATCGTCGCCATCGCGGCCGGAATACCAAAAAATGTTCCCAGAAGCTCGTTGAACAAAACCTCGCGAAGGCCGACTCCATAAAGCGCAATCGGCAATGTGGTGAGCGTGTCCACCACCGGCATGATGCTGAAAACCTGCCCGACACCCAGTCCGGCATCAAACGCTCGTGCACTAAAGTAATAGCATAAAAAGTGTGCCCCCAAGGAAATCACCGACAACGCGATCCCTCTCAAAATCGCGCCCGGTCGGTGGACGAGCTGAATGAGGCTGTCCCCGCTCTCCATAAAATGGGCGCTCAAAAAAGACCGCCTCCGACTCATGAATCCGCGCAAAGCTGGAATGGTCGTCACGCCCCAAAGCCCCACCATCAGCGTCGTCCCACCAAGCAGAACAGCAGCCCCCAACACCATGCCTCCAGCCAAACCCGAAGCAGAAAAAAAATCCCTCCTCCATACGAGAACCGCCGTCAGCGTCAGCACCATCGCCGCTGATCCACACAGACGGTCAGCCAAAATCGAAAAGGCCATCGGGACTTTTTTGGCGGGATACAACCGCATGCCATACAAAGCCCTCACCGCGTCGCCGCCCGCCGCGCCCGGAAGAGCGAGCGAATAAAACAACCCTATCGCGCAAAACGCAACCGCCTCCCGCCACCGGATCGGCATCTGGAATGAACCTAGGATCACCCACCAGCGTGTTGCACAGGCCAACTCGCTGGTCAGTGCCGCTAGGACAGATGCCGCCAGCCAGAAGAAATTGGCCCTAGCGAGTACCTCCTTCGCATTTTCACGCAGACTCGGACTCCCGAAAATCCACGACAGGATGTAGATCGTCACCGCACACTGAAGCAGTGGGAGAAGAATTTTTTTGATGGCCCGCACCCGTTCACCACTACCATGATTATGCCACTTCCATCACGGAAAGATTCCGCGCCATCACCTCATTTGCTTGCTCCCGACTGGCTGGCAGGACAGAAAAGGCGCATGCACCGATTGATTTTAGCTCTCGCCCTGTTTCTCACCGCGCCCCTCATGGCTGAACTTCCTCCTTCGGCTTATGAGGCGATGCAAGCCAAAGCGCCCGAATTTTTGGAAGTCGAAGTGCTGAGCGTGGACGTCAAGCCCAGCGAAGCCACGAACGAGAAGAAAATCACCCTCACCGCCCGCGTCGGGAAGGTCTTCCGCTCGGCCACGGGCGTAGGTGAGGGAGCCGTGATCTCGATCACCTATTCGGAAGTGGATCGGTCCACAGGCTGGGTCGGACCCGGTCGTGTGCCTATACTCAAAGAAGGAGATAAAAAGGTATCCTACCTCGAAAAAGGCTCGAAACCCAACCAATACCTACCCGCCGCAGGAGCAATGACTTTCCAGCAATTTTAAAAAATCACATCCGCAGATTTAGCGACGGGATCCGATGAAGAGGCGGAGCACATACCAGAACATAAGTGCCACTGCCGCGAAGAGCTGGATGGCCGCAGCGAGGTCGGCATTCTCTGGGTAGTCGCGCATGATCGATGACGTGGTGTAGAGCATCGAGCCCCCAGCCAGAACAACCATGGCCACAGAGAACCATGTTCCGAGATCAAAGTGAAAGAGGGTCGCGCAAACCACGGTCGCGAGCCCAAGAAGCCCGCCCCAGATGAGGAAAGTGCGGAGGAAGGAAAAATCTTTGCGCGTCACAACGACGACACCCGTGAGAAGAAAAAAGCCACCGAGAGTGGCCTGAGCGGCGCTGGCGATCGTTCCGGGAGCCGATTGATTCGCCACCGCAAGCAAAGGAACGGTAATAATGGCTTGCAGAAGAACGTAAAGGATCAGCCCGCCATATTGAACAGGGCGCGAGAGGCTGGGTTGGGAAAGGAACGTGGCCAACCAGGACAAGATCATGAATCCGCCAAGGACGAGTAGCCAAGAAACGCTGGAAAAGACGCCGACGATCGCGCTGGCGATGCTGCTGTTGAAAAACCAAACCTCCAGACCCACAAACAAAATAATGGCCAAAGCGAGGTGGGAATAGGTGCGAACCAAGAAGGAACCGCGCGCGTCGGCGGAGAGTTCACTCACGGGCATGGAATAAGGAGAATTCATATAATGTAAGAGTACTGCACTCATATGATAGACGCTCCAAGGAATTTGCAAGTGTCGTATTCAAAAAAATCCGTTCTTGCCGAGGCGTGCGGCAAGCATTCAAGTTGCCCACTTCATGAGCCGCCACGACAACCGCCCGCATAATCAAATCCGTCCCGTTACGATCGAAAAAAACATAGCGCCGCACTCGCAGGGGTCCGTTTTGATTTCCTTCGGCAATACCAAGGTCATCTGCGCTGCCACTATTGATGAGGGTGTGCCCCGTTGGATGAAAGAGCAGAACGTCGCTGGAGGCTGGATCACGGCGGAATATTCCATGCTCCCGTATTCGACACTCACTCGCAAACAACGCGACTCCACGCGCGGCAAGGTAGACGGTCGAGGAACGGAAATCCAACGCCTGATCGGTCGCTCGCTTCGCGCCGTGATTGATTTAAAAAAACTGGGGGCCCGCACGCTTTGGGTCGATTGCGATGTCCTGCAAGCCGATGGCGGAACGCGCACGGCCGCGATCACCGGAGCCTGCGTGGCCGTCGAGCTGGCCTGCCGAAGCCTTGTTCAAAACGGAAAAATCTCTGAACTGCCGATCAAAAACCGCGTGGCGGCCGTCAGTGTCGGTATCGTGAAGGGTGAGGTGCTTCTCGATCTGGATTACCTCGAGGACAAAGATGCTTGCGTGGATATGAACGTCGTGATGACAGACAAAATGGACTTCGTCGAGCTTCAGGGCAGCGGTGAAGAAAATGTGTTCAGCGCTGCGCAACTCGATGAAATGTCCCACGCCGCCCGCATCGGCATTTCGCAACTCTTGGAAATCCAAGCCTCCGCCCTAGCCTGAGCCTAAGCACGTCAGCGGCATTTTGACCGCCTCGAACTCGCAGATTGCACTGCACGGCGATCTGCGGTTTATTATTTGGTTTCTCACACATAACCCATGGCGCAACCTAGCGATAAAAATTCTCCCAACCTTGAAACCGCGATGCAGCGGATCTCGGAAATCGTGACGTCCATGGAGGATGGCAACCTGCCGTTGGAGAAGTTGATCGATGCTTACCAAGAGGGCGTTGGGTTGGTAAAGAGCTGTCAAGAAAAGCTCGATGCCGCTGAGAAAAGAATCCAAATCATCGCACGCGACGCACGCGGCACCACGAAGCTGGAGGACTTCGATCCGGAGAGCGAAAATTGAACTCCCCGTCACCACACATCCCGTCCGGCCCACTTCTGACTTCGATCCAGTCACCCGCCGACCTCAAAAAAATCGCCAGCAAAGATCTCCCGCAACTGGCACAGGAAATCCGCAACGAACTCATCGGCGTTCTCTCGAATACCGGCGGCCACCTTGGGCCAAACCTTGGCGTGGTGGAACTGACGATCGCGCTGCACCGTGTTTTTGAAACTCCCAAAGACAAGTTCGTCTTCGATGTAAGCCATCAGGGCTACGTTCACAAGCTGCTCACCGGTCGCCTCGACCGCTTTTCCACCATCCGCCAATACGAGGGACTCAATGGCTTTCTCCTCCGAAGCGAGAGCAAGCACGACAGCTATGGAGCCGGTCACGCAGGAACGGCGCTTTCTGCGGCTCTAGGAATGGCCGCCGCACGTGATGCCCTCGGCACAGACGAGCATGTTGTCTGCGTTGCGGGGGATGCGGCCTTCACTTGCGGCGTGAGCTTCGAGGCCCTCAACAATGTCGCCGCTACGACAAAAAAACTTATCGTTGTCCTCAATGACAACGAGTGGTCGATCGCCAAAAATGTAGGCGCTGTGGCGGATTATCTTAACCGCTTGGTGACGAATCCGAGCTATGTCCATTTGCACGAAAATGCCGCGCGCTTTGTGGAGTGGATCGGCGGAAAGACGGCTCGCAAACTCGCACACAAGGCCGAAGCGGGATTGAAGAGCCTCCTCGCGCCAAGCGTCATTTTCGACGATCTCGGCATGCGTTATTACGGTCCTATCGACGGACACGACATTCCGCTTCTCACCCAGACTTTTGAGTTTTTAAAAACGCAGAACGAGCCAGTAATCCTTCATGTGCTTACCAAGAAGGGCAAGGGTTACGCCCCCGCAATCGAGAAGCCCGACAAATTCCACGGGCTAGGAAAATTCCACCTTGATACAGGTGAGACCGTCTCGTCAACGACCCCGACCTACTCAGAAATCCTCGGCACCAAACTCGCCGACTTTGCGGATACGAATAACAAAATCGTCGCCATCACAGCCGCCATGCCGACCGGGACCGGGCTCATCCATTTTGCGAAGCGGCATCCCAAACGCTTTCACGATGTCGGCATCGCCGAGGAACACGCAGCCATCTTTGCTGCGGGAATGGCGACGCAGGGAATGAAGCCGTTTCTCGCGATTTACAGCACGTTCATGCAGCGCGCCTACGATATGATTATCCATGACATCGCGCTTCAAAACCTGAATGTCGCCCTTTGCATGGATCGCGCGGGACTCTCCGGCGACGACGGCCCCACTCACCATGGACTCTTCGATATCGCCTACCTACGGCCCGTGCCGGGCTTGATCCAGATGCAACCGAGGGATGAGGCTGAATTCGTCGATATGCTCTGGACGATCGCGAACCATGAAGGCCCCGCCGCCATCCGGTATCCGCGGGGAGCGGGCACGGGTGCGAGCATCGACCAAAAACCTCGCCTCCTCGAAATCGGAAAATCCGAAGTCCTCCGGCATGGCACGGACGCCGCCATTTTTGCCCTCGGGAATATGTGCGAACTGGCTTTACCCGCCGCTGAAGAACTCGAAAAGCAAGGCATCTCGACAGCCGTGATCAACGCCCGATGGATCAAACCTCTCGACACAACGACACTCGAATTTTTTGCCGGCGGATGCAATGTGATCTGCACGATGGAAGATCATGTCCTGCACAATGGATTTGGATCCGCCGTGATTGAACACCTATCGGATCGCGGCCTCACGACGCCGGTAGTACGAATCGGTTGGCCCGACCAGTTTATCGAGCACGGCACGGTCCCGATTCTTCGCGAAAAGCATGGCCTCACAGTGGAAGCCACCGTTAAAAAAATCCGCGACTCACTCGCTGGAGTGGCATCAAACTCCGTGAACGTTGTTTCCGCCGCCTAAGTCGGCAGGCATCACAATCCAGGTAAAGCGGCAAGATAGCTCGGGTAGACGGGCTTCCAACCGGTGGACCTCAACTTCGCATTGCTAATCCGTTTGCTCGTCCATCCCCGCTTGCGATTCATATCAGCGGGACCGGACGGGGGAAGCTCACGTTGGCAAAAGCTCGCGATCCACTGGTAAACTTCCGCCTGCGTGGCTGGCGTATCGTCACACACATTATAAATCCCTGTCGCATTCACGGGATCGGCGAGATGAAGGAGGGCCGCAGCGGCATCATCGCGGTGGATTTGGTTGATCCAACGATGCCCTCCCGCTTCCAGCAGCGCGGTGCCATCCAAAAACTTTCTCAACAGCACCGAACGTCTTGGTCCGTAAATCCCAGCTAACCTAGCCACAATCCCGCCAGTATCGAGAGCGATTCCCTCGGCCTCCAAAAGGATGCGACCAGTCTCACGATCCGGTTCCGCCGGAGATTCCTCCGTGACCCAACTGCCGTCAGCTTGAGAATAAACCGATGTGCTGCCGGTAAAAATGACACGCTCCGGTTGGAAAGCCGCAATCAGGTGGGACAGTCCATCGCGATAAACGGCTCTGTAAGCCTCGGGTCCCCCTTTGCCCGAACTCGCACAATGAATCACCAAATTCGGGCGTCCCCAATCCGGCGGTGCGGAAAATGGCTTCGAAATATCGACCGCCATCACGGGATACGGCCTGCCTGCGAGATTGGCAGCGGATTCTTCCGAAGCACAGAGGCCAAGAACACTCCATCCCGCGTTAAAAAATAAACCGGCTGCGGTGTCCCCTAGGAAACCACAGCCGGCGAAAACAACCTGTTTCAAGTCCTAGGACGGAGGGTTGAAATTAAAGCGGATTTTCATTTTCGCACGCTTCGCATTGTTTTTGGCTTTGCGGCGGGTGCGTTGAACGGGCGTTTCGAAAGCGCGAAGGCGACGGACTTCGTCCATGAGGCCTTCTGCATCGATTTTACCCTTCAGGCGCTTGAGAGCGCGATCAATGGGTTCACCTTTTTTTACGATTATTTCCGGCATTATATTCACCTACTTTCTTGAAATTGGGATAGAAAGACTAACTGGCCGCTCCCAAAAGAGTCAAGCAGTGGTTTTTTGCTTTAAAAGCAACCACTTCTCAAATGGAGATTTGCATTTCCTGTCGCCGCACTCGCAAGATGCCTCTTCCCGTCGGATGTTGACAATCTTCCAGAGCACGGCACAAAAGGGCACCATCTTATCGCATTCATGAAAATCATCGCCATCTCGAATCAAAAAGGCGGAGTCGGAAAAACGACCACCAGTGTGAATCTCGCTGCGGCCCTCGCCGAAAAAAAAGCACGCGTCCTACTCGCGGACATCGACCCTCAGGGCAGCGCAACGAGCGTTCTTCTGGGCAAGGAGGAGGGGGCCCCGAGCATCTACTCCGCCCTCATTGGTGAAAGATCCGCCGTCGAGCTGGTTCTCCCCACACGCATTAAAAATCTTTCCCTCATCCCCTCCGATCTCGATCTCGCCGGAGCGGAAATCGAGGTGGCTAGGATGGATGACCATATGATGCGGTTGCGTGTCGCCTTTGAGAGCCTCCGCAAGCAAAACCTCTTTGATTACCTGCTCATGGATTGTCCCCCTTCGCTTGGCATTTTGATGTCGAACGCGCTCGCGGCCGCGGACGAGATCTTTGTTCCCATCCAATGCGAGTATTACGCTTTGGAAGGCCTCGGCCTGCTCATGGAGGTAACCGAGCGCATACGGGCCAGCGGAGCGAATCCCTCGCTCTCGATTTCTGGGTTATTGCTGACGATGTTCGATAGCCGCACCAACCTGAATCCCGCCGTCGAAAAGGAAGTTCGCAATCACTTTCAAGAGGTCGTCTATAATACCGTCATCCCTCGGACGGTCCGCTTCGCCGAGGCTCCGAGCCACGGCCGCACGATCCTCGAGCACGATCCCAACGGCATCGGATCCGTAGCCTACCGCCGGCTGGCCAAAGAATTCCTCGATCGACAGAAAAAAGGCATCACCTTCGTTAACGCGCCAGGACAGTAATTTTCTTTGCCCCTTTGCCATTCGCACTCTACAAAAAGCCCTGACTTTGCTTAATCCGTCACCATTCCAACTGAAACTTTTGTGGGCGGCCATCACGGCGCTGTCGTGTTTGGCTATTGGCGCCGTCGTATTTCTTGTCGGTTCGCTGATCGTGATGGGGATTTCGTTTCTCCAACCCGTATTAATCCCCGTGGCCGTGGCAGCGATTCTCGCGTTCCTTCTCGAACCGGTAGTGAGGTTTTTCATCCGATTGCGTCTGAGTCGCCTGCTCAGTATCGTCATCGTCTACATTGCGGTCACAGGCATACTTGTGGGTCTGCTCGTTTACATCCTCCCTCCCGCCTACCGACAAGGCACGACCCTCGTTAAAAACTTCCCCCAGTATCTACAAAAAACCGAGGCCCTTTCGGTCCAGACAATCAATAGCCTCCAACGTTTCGCAGAGATCGAATTTTTCCGACGGGATCGCGAAATCCAAACGCCCGGCGATCAGGTTTCCGTCATGTTCAGCAACGCGATCAAGGATGCCGGTAACTGGATTCAACAAAAAATCCCCGATCTGGCCGTCGAGTCAGGAAAATTCCTCCAGCGCAGTGTCGGTGGCTTTCTGGGAGTCTTCGGCCTCCTCCTCAGCATGATCTTGGTTCCGATTTTCCTGTTTTTTTTCCTCAAGGACAGCCCTTCCATCGCGGATAACTGGAGTCGCTATCTGCCGCTCCGCGCCTCTCCTCTCAAAAATGAAATCGTCTCGCTCGTGGTCGAGATCAATTCCTATCTCATCAGTTTTTTTCGCGGTCAATTGATCGTCAGCCTCATCGATGGAGCCATGATTGCGGTGGCCCTTCTCGCGATGGGTTTGGATTTTGCGATCCTCATCGGACTCATGGTCGGCGTGCTGGGTTTAATTCCTTATCTTGGAATGATGATCTGCTATGTGCCCGCCGTGATCATCGCCGCAGCCCAGTTTGGGGACTGGACGCACCCGCTCATGGTCACAGGCATTTTTGTCCTCGCCAACAACATTGACGGCATTTTTATCGCCCCAAAAATTGTAGGCGAGTCCGTTGGATTGCAACCGCTTACCGTAATCCTTTCCGTGCTTGCCTGGAGCTTAATTCTCGGTGGACTTCTTGGCGCTCTGCTGGCCGTTCCGCTCACAGCCACCATCAAAGTTTTGCTCAAACGTTACTTTTGGGACCGCCCTGCGGAACCTCACGCGGCAACGTTGCTTACCGCCGAGCAAGAGATTTAAATTGAATCCCGGTCGGTTCCGTGTCTTTTTTAAAACGTTATTTACCTTATGAAAAATTCTTCAGTGATTGTGCTTGGTTCCGCATTGGCCGTTTTTGTCATGGCCGCCTGCGAATCCAACAGTAATTCGAACTCCAAAGGATCAAACCGATTTGGGTATCGCGGCACGTCCGGCTCGACGCAGTACGCAGCCCCGACCCCTACACCGGAAGGTTTAACTGACCAACCGCCGGCTCCAATTGTTCAGCCCACACCTGTGGCCACGCCCGCTCCGACGCCTGCGCCTGCTGCTCCTAGGGATGTCGCCTACGGCACACCCGTTCCTGGAAAGCCCGGATTTGTGACGAGCCCACACTCACCGTATGCCGGCTATGTGGACGTGCGTGGGTTTCCGCCCAACACCGAGGTGAAATGCCCCTACTCGGGCAAGATCTTTCTGGTGCCCTGAGCCGTCGCGTCGCCATTCTTGGTCCAGGGCTCATTGGCGGTTCGCTCGCTTTAGCCCTGAGCCGTTTCGGCCAGCCATGGCAAGTGAGCGTGTGGGCCCGTCGCAAAGAAGCAGCGCTTGAGGCGGCCTCTTTATTGACTAACTGCCGCGTCTCACGCGATCTCTCTGCGGTCCTCGACGATTGCGACATAGCCGTCCTTTGCATGTCGCCGCAGGCGATTCAGAATTGTGGCGAGGATTTAAAAAATCATCTCCCGGCCAACGCCACGCTCACCGATGCTGGTAGCGTGAAAGCGAATATTGTCAAAGCTCTGGAGGCCACGTTCGGCGGACGCTTTATTGGCGCGCATCCGATGGCAGGATCCGAGCAAAGTGGGATCCATGCCGCCAGAGCTGATCTCTACGAAGGAGCCACCTGCATCCTCACCCCGACCGCTCAATCCCAAGCCGAGTCACTTCAGAATACTCGCGAACTCTGGATTGCCGCAGGCTGCAAGGTCCGCGAAATGAGCCCGCAAGATCACGATCGCGCCATCGCTCGAGTGAGCCACCTGCCCCATGCGGCAGCCTCCTGCCTTGTCCACGCCGCCGTTGCACGCGACCCCTCGTTGGCCGAACTGGCTGGACCAGGATATCGTGATTCGACGCGGGTTGCCGCTGGACCAGAAGGCATGTGGACAGAAATTCTCTTCGACAATCGCAACGAGGTTGTAGAAGGAATCCGCGACTTGCAAAACACGCTCGAGACATTGAAGCTCGCCCTCGAGCGAGGAGAGCGAAAGGGAGTTGAGGCCATTTTGGCGGATGCCCGAAAACTCCGCTCCAATCACCC
This sequence comes from bacterium, assembly GCA_009920585.1. GTDB lineage: Bacteria > Verrucomicrobiota > Verrucomicrobiia > Chthoniobacterales > Terrimicrobiaceae > UBA967. The sequence continues at coordinate 2,709 of RFZT01000027.1, read as the reverse complement.
GTTTACGAAATGATGGCATCCAAGGAAAAAAACACACTCAAATCCCGCAAGGCGGCCCGCATCGAAACCGAGATCACCGTTCCACCAGACAAAAGCATCTCACACAGGGCCGTGCTTCTTGCTTCGCTCTCGAATGGAGCCTGCACGATCACGAATTTTTTGGAGGGTGAAGACTGTCAGAGCACCGCAAAGGCGATGCGCCAACTCGGCATCTTCATCGAATCTCCGGAACCCGGCACGCTTGTGGTGGTGGGCAACGCCGGCCGTTTTACGAAACCCTTTGGTGATATTGATTGCGGCAACTCCGGCACAACGATGCGTCTCATGGCCGGCATTCTGTCCGCTCAGGGATTCCGTTCCCGAATGATCGGTGACGACTCGCTCTCGAAGCGCCCCATGCAACGCGTCATTGATCCCCTTCGCGAAATGGGTGCAGAGCTCTCGGCTGAGGGCCCCAAGTCCTGCCCGCCTCTTTGCATCGAAGGCGACAGGGAACTGCATGGCATCACCTACCGTCTTCCCGTAGCCAGTGCCCAAGTGAAAAGCGCCGTCCTTCTGGCCGGACTCTTTGCAAAAGGGACAACCACGGTGATCGAAAATGTCCGCTCCCGTGACCATACCGAACGAATGTTCGAATTTTTCCTCATCAAAACGAAACGCGAAGAAATCTGGGAAAACGCCAACTCGCCCAAATCCCGACGCCTCGTGGAAGTCCGCACCACCATTGAGGGCGGACAAATCCCTGAGTCGAGAGACTTCGCGGTTCCTGGCGATATTTCCAGCGCCGCATTCTGGCTCGTCGCCTCAGCCGCCCAACCAGGGTCCCGTTTGTTAGTGAAGGATGTGGGACTCAATCCCACCCGCACTGGCATCATTGACGTCCTCATCCGCATGGGCGCCCGCATCCGCGAGGTCATCGAAACCTCCCTCCACGGTGAGCCAATCGGGAATATCGACATCAAAGGCACCACCCTCCAAGCAACAACGATCTGCGGGGCCGAGATTCCGAACGTGATCGATGAAATCCCCGTGATCGCGGTCGCAGCGGCACTGGCGAAAGGCACCACGATCATACGTGATGCCGCAGAACTCCGGGTCAAGGAAACCGACCGCATCGCGGCCGTGGCGTCGAACCTCCGAGCGATGGGAGTGACGGTGGAGGAATTTCCTGACGGCATGGCCATCACGGGCGGTTCGCCACTCAAAGGTGCCACTCTTCCTTGCCACGGCGATCACCGCATCGCCATGGCCTTCGCGGTCGCCGGTCTTTTTGCCGAAGGCGAGACCATCATCGAAGATGCCGCTTGCGTTAATACCTCCTACCCCGGCTTCGCTGAAGCCCTCCGCCACATTCAAAAAGGCGGCCACATCAAGGGGAGCACACCCGTTCTCAGCGGCTTCAAAAATCCAACACCATGACCATTATTGCCATCGACGGCCCAGCCGCATCAGGAAAAAGCAGCGTTTCCAAGCGACTCGCGCGACGCCTCGGATTTTCCTATGTGAACTCCGGCTCGATGTATCGCGCTGTCACATGGGAATTGCTCCGTCAGAGCGTTGATCCCTTGAATCCTGACAGTGTAAGAACCTCCCTCGACTCCATGGAGCTAGGTTGCGGGTTCACTCCTGAAGGCGAATCCTTCATTCGCATCAACGCCCAAGTCCCGGATGCCGAACTCAAGGAAAGCGTCGTTAACAACAACGTCTCCACTGTCTCCGCCATTCCTGCCGTGCGACACCTGATTGTTGCACGCCTACGCGCCCTCGTGAACGAGCGCGATGTGGTGATGGAGGGTCGCGATATCGGATCTGCCGTTTTCCCCGATGCACCCCATAAATTTTATCTCGATGCTTCACCCGAAATTCGCCGTCTCCGACGTGCCGCTGAAGGCCAGACGGACAGCATCGACTTGCGCGACAAGCAGGACTCCAGCCGTGCCGAGGCTCCGCTGCAGGTGGCCAAGGGCGCGTGTGTGGTGGACACCTCCCACCTGACACTCGATGGCGTTGTGGAAAAAATCTCCCAACTTCTTGCTGTCGCTGGCCTTCATCCGCGATGACGATTATTTACAATATTTTTTACAACCTAGCGAAGCTCTTCGCTCGGATGTTTTTCTCCATGCGGGTGGTGCATCCCGAGCGCATGGTGGAGTCTGGTCCACTTATTATCGCCGTCAACCACTCGAGCTTCTTTGATCCACCCCTAGCGGGCATCTGTAGCCGTCGTGGCGTTTACTATCTTGCCCGCAAGACGCTTCTCAAATGGCCCGAGCGTGACGGCAACGACATGTCTGCCTTGCGTGAGGTCATCAAAAAAGTGAAGGAAGGCAATGGCATCATCCTATTTCCAGAGGGAACTCGCTCAAAGGACGGCCACTTGCAACCAGCCCGTGCTGGCATAGGCCTCGTGATAGCGAAAACCGGCGCTCCTGTCCTACCGATGCGAATTTTCGGGGCCTATGATGCGTTCCCAAAAAATGCCAAGCGACTCCACCTTTCGCAAATTACCGTCGTGATTGGCGAACCGATTCACTTCACAGAAGAGGAAATTTCCAACCCCTCGCGCGAGACTTACCAAAACCTGAGCGATCGGGTGATGAGTGCGATCGCCGACCTCCAGATCGCATGATTTCCACCGAACGCGCCTGCGCCCCACTGCCCTACCTCGCCATCGCGACCCTTTTGCTTTATGTCCTTCTGACGGCATCC
>RFZT01000260.1 GCA_009920585.1 bacterium | reverse complement strand
CATAAACCCTTGGAGTCATTGCAAAACAAATCAATGCTTGTGATCACCGTGCTGGTGGTTCATGCCCTGCCCAGATGGCGGTTGCACACTCACAGGCACTTGCACGACTTGCTGCGATTTTTTTCCGCTACTGTCTTGAAAGGTCAAGGTCAAAGGTACAGCGACATCTTTGTTCAGCGGGAGTTTCAAATCCATCAGCATGATGTGAAAACCACCAGGCTTTAGGTCGACAGCTTTTCCAGCCGGCAAATCGAGGCCGTTTGGTAGCGCCGACATTTTCATGACATCTTTGTCCATCTTCATCTCGTGAATTTCTACGATGCCCGCAACTGGTGTGCTTGCAGCGACCAACTTGGAATTCTCTTTAGACGTCACCGTCATGAAAGCGCCGGTGGCTTTTGAGACAAGCGTTTGGCCGAGGCGTTCGGCGGTGACAGGTTGTGTGGGCTGTGTTTCCGGCAATTCGAACGACAGGTAAATGCCATCGTCCTTCTCGCGGATTTTGGCGGATTGCACCGGCTGGTTGCCTTCCACGACCATGTTCTTGATCGTTTTTTTGATCGAGTCGAAGGCGTTCGGTTGCGTCATCAGGTTATTGAGATACCGGTCGTCGCCGCCGGCGATGCTGGAGAGTCCCAGCACTTCGGTGGTGTGCGGACGGTGGTAGGGGGTCTCCCGTGCCTGCGGATCCACGGTGATCGCGCCGAACAGAATGTTGTAGCAATACGCTCCGCCTTGGGACCAATTCCTCAAGGCTGATCCCAAGAAAATGTTATTATCCAGCAGATAAGGGCCGTGATTGACCTCCATGAACACATTCTGGTTGAGGTTATCGAAGAACAGGTTCCCGGAAACCCTGGTTCCCTGCGCCATCCAGTCCAACCAAAGTATCCCGTAGCCTCCGGATTGGCGGACCAGGTTGTCCTTGATCACCATATCAATCGGCGCGTGGAATTTGATCGCGGCCACTTCCGCTCCGCTGAAGATCTTGTGGGTGTGGATGTGGCGGAATTCGTTGCCCTCTACCGTGCTAAAAATGCACCCGAGACTGCCCACGATGCCGGCCTGCTCGCAGTGAGAGACTTTGTTTTTCCGCACCACATGGCTACCGACGGTCTCCTTGTTCCAACCCTTCTTCAGCGCGCGCTCGATCGTTTCATTGTAGGCGTTAGCTGTCGCGGCCTTGTTGTCGAATTCATCGCCGTATTTGCCGAGAGTGATTCCCACGCATTTCGAGTGGCTGATGATGTTGTTTTCGATGATCCACCCCTTGCTCCAATGCGTGCCGATCAAGCCGACCTGCTCGGCCGTGGGGGGCGCCCAGTTGGTCGCGGCGTGCATCATGGTGAAGCCGCGCACGGTGATGTAATTGCGTCCGGTTTTGCGAGGATAGAAAACCGCCTGCCGCACATTGATCTCGGTGTCGCGTGCGTTCGGATCGAGATCCTTGAACTGGGCGTAAATCGTCGTGTTTTTGTCATCCACCTCGCCGAACCAGAGGCAGGATTCATACAGGCCCTTGTAGTTGAACACCTCTTCCGCGTTCGTCGTATCGTCGTTTTTGAAGACCACGGCAAAGTTGTTCACCCCGCTCAGGACATCGATGCCCACTTTCACGGTTTTCCACTGATCCCATCCACTCGTGGCCGGGATGATGGCCGTGCCCAAAACCGCGCCGTCGATGTTGTCTTTCCGGATTTCCAATCGGGAGGAACCCTCCGAGGCGACATGGAAGGCGAGCTCGTAGCTCTCGCTTCCGCAATCGACCCCCTCGAACTCCAGCCAGTTTCCGTTTTTGATTTGGCCAACAACCTGACCGAGTTCGCCTCCGGGCATATTTTTGGCTCCCTTGCGCCCCTTGGCGGAGGTCGCCAGGACCTTGCCGTTTGGATTTCCCACCGGCTGCAGCCAGGCGAGGTTCAGGAGCTTGGCACCAGGCTGGGCCTTGCTTATCAGTGTCGTTCCCGCCGGCTTGAGCACAATGTCTTTATTGGGTGCCTCCATGAGCCAGTGCCCATCGATGTAAACCGCCCCCGTGTGGTGGGTGCGGCCTTTGGCTTGGAACCAATCCCCGCGGATCAGGTCGGAGTAGGGATTGAAATGGCCAAAGAAGCTGTTCGGCAGCGTGACCTTCCATGTGTCGTTTTCGACACGAGTCCAACCCTTGACGGGTTCCGAGCCCTTGATGACAACCTTCGCGCCCGGCGCGGCCGTGTAAACGATGCGTGCGGCGTCCGAGGTTCCGCCGCGCGGTGGGTTGACCTCCTCGCGGTAGATGCCCTCGTGGACAATGATGGTATCCCCCGGTTGCGCGAGTTCCGCCGCCGCCGAGATGGTTTTCAGCGGGTGGTCGGCTCCGACAAGGTAGTCTTTCGCTGTGGCCAGAGTTGCGGCCGAAGCGATCGCCAGCGCTATGGAGATGGATTTTTTAATCATGGGTTGGCGGATGAGTTTAAAGCGGCGCGCATTTCTGCGGGCAGATCGGTGATGATGGCGTCCACACCTTGGGCCTTGTAGGTGGGGCCGAGTTTGGGATCGTTGATCGTCCAGACATAGTGCTCGATGCCGGCGGCTCGGATTTGATCGAGCAGACCCTTGTCCACATCCCCTCCCCCGGACATGAGGGCTAGGGCGCGCATCTCCTTTAAGGTTTTCAGGATTTTTGCCGGGGCGTTTTGCGGCTTACCGTTGGCTCTTTTTTCGAAGGAGCAAAGCCAGGCGGTCTGCCATTTCGGATCGCGCTCTTTGAGGGATTTGAGCAACGCGCTATCGAAGCCAATGACCACGACCTGCTCGGGCGTCAATCCGCTGGATGCGAGTTCACGCAGGAGGGGATCGATGATTTCGGGGCCGCACTTGATTTCGATGAAGATTTTCTTTCCCGCAGGCACAGTGGCGAAAACCTCGGCGATGGTCGGCATGCGGGTGCCTTTGAATTTATCGGCGCTCCAGGAGCGGAGGGCGCGCTCAGAGGCTTGGGTCTGAATGCTGCCCACATCGAGTTGGCGCAACTCCTCCAAGGTGGCGTTGGCGACGGTCAGTGGCTGCCCGGCGATGCGCTTCGTGTCCTTGTCGTGGAAACACACGATGTGCCCGTCCTTGGTCAGTTGGTAGTCGCCTTCGATGGCATCGGCCCCTTGCTCCCACGCGAGTTGGAATGCGGGCAGTGTGTTTTCTGGAGCCTGTGCGGAAGACCCCCGGTGGGCGACGATCATAGGTTGCGGGGCGGTTGCTGTCTTGGAAATGGCAGGCTGCTCGGCCACGGCGATCTGGAGGGGAAACAAGCTGGAGGCTCCGATACAGAGGGAAAGTAAGGCCATTTTCATGGTTTTTTTATTTCTTGCTGCGGCTATTGCTGCGTCACTGGTTGTGAAGGGAAGGCGAAGGCCGGCCAGGCGTCTTTGTCCTTGAGATTCGGAATGGCGATGTCGAGCCAGCCCATGCGGACAAATTTCGGCTCGGGGATCGCCTCGGCGGAAACCAGCACGGTGTTCGCATTTAGTTCCGCCTGGGCGGGGACAAAGGAGACACCATCGCTCGAAAGCTCGAAGCACGATGGCGCCTGACCATCGG
>RFZT01000259.1 GCA_009920585.1 bacterium | reverse complement strand
GCGAACCACATGGTGAAGCAGCGCGGATGGTGGTCTCGGCCATGGTTCTCCTTCGTGAGGACGCCTTGGCTGTAAGTGGTGCGGCCGAATTCTCCGCCCCAGATGACGAGTGTATCATCGAGCATGCCGAGGCGCTTGAGGTCCTTCACGAGCGCGGCTTGCGGCTGGTCGGTATCCTCGCACTGCATGCGTAGTTCCTTGGGTAGGTTGAAGTGCTGATCCCAGCCGCGATGGTAGAGCTGCACAAACCGAACGTCGCGCTCGGCGAGGCGGCGGGCCATGAGGCAGTTGTAAGCGTAGGAGCCCGGGGTCTTCACATTCGGGCCATACATGTCGAGGGTCTCCTGGGATTCGTTCGAGAAATCGGTGAGTTCGGGCACGGCGGTCTGCATGCGGTAGGCCATCTCATATTGGGCGATGCGGGCGATCACCTCGGGGTCCATGCTTTGGTGGGCCTCCTCGTTATTTTGCCGTAGGAGCTGGTCGAGCATGCGGCGGCGGTCCGTGCGGTCGATGCCGTCTGGATCTTTGAGGAAAAGCACGGGATCGCTTCCACTGCGGAGGTTGATGCCCTGATGCTCGCTGGGCAGGAACCCGGAACCCCACAGGCGCGAGGAGACAAATTGCGATGTGCCTCGGCCCTGACTGATCATCACGACGAACGAGGGCAGATTTTCATTCATGCTGCCGAGGCCGTAGCTCATCCAAGCGCCAAACGACGGGCGACCGGGCAACTGGTGGCCCGTTTGGAAGAACGACACGCCGGGCTCGTGGTTGATCTGCTCAGTGAAGACCGAGTGGACTACGCAGAGATCCTTGGCGACGCTGGCCGTGTGCGGGTAGAGCTCGGAAACCCAGAGTCCGTCTTGGTTATTCTCGTATTTTTTGAATTGGAAAATCGAGGGCGCGACGGGCAGGCGCGATTGGCCTGAGGTCATGCCGGTGATGCGCTGGTCGCCGCGCACGGATTTCGGGAGTTCCTTGTCAAACTGATCCGCGAGTCCCGGCTTGTAGTCGAAGAGATCCATCTGCGACGGACCGCCGTGCTGAAAGAGATAGATGACCCGTTTGGCCTTTGGCGCGAAGTGCGGCGACCCTAGAAACCCCCGCTCGAAAGGGCCGGGTACGCCTGCAAAGAGGTTGTTGCCGAGCATGGAACCGAGCGCCATGGTACCGATGCCTTGCGCCATTTTTCCGAAAAACTGGCGCCGAGTGACGTTTAGGAAGTGGTCTTCAACGGGATGTTTCATAGTTTGTTGGGGCTGCTGGCTTTTTAATCGCGGGTGATGGTTTCGTCCAAGTTCAGGATGGTGGACATGGTGAAGGACAAGGCGGCAAGCTCGGTGGGCGGCAGGGATTTTTCCCGAGGCGTTTCGCCGTAGGAAAGGAACTTCTCGGCATTCTCGGCGCTCGCCGTGAAGCGCTCGAGGTTTTCGTTGCTGAAGGTGATCCAGCTTTGGAGTTCTTCGTCCCTCGGATTGCGACCCGTGGCGAGGCGGAACCCTCGGCGGAGGCGCTCGTTGAGTTTTTCCTGCCAAGGCCCTTGAATGTCGGTGAAGAGGCGTTCCGCGAGCTTGCGGGAGAACTCGAGATAGGTCTCGTCGTTCATTAAGACGAACGCCTGCGTCGGGCTGTTTGTCAGCGCCCGGCGGGTGACGCAGAACTCGCGGGAGGGCGCGTCGAAGATTTCCATTTGGGCGGGCGGCACGGACTGTTTCCACAGAGTGTAAAGCCCGCGCCGGAAGAGCTTGTCGCCGGTGTGGCGAGTGTAGAAACCGTAATTGGAGCGGGCGTTCATGGATTTTTCCTTCCAGATTTCTGGTTGGTAAGGTTTGACGCTCGGACCGCCGACTTGTTCATTGAGGAGGCCGGAGGCGGCGAGGGCGTTGTCGCGGATCAACTCGGCCGGAAAGCGGAAGCGCGGTGCTCGGGCGAGGAGTTTGTTCTCCGGATCGATCTCCTTGAGGTCCTCGCGGTGCTTAGAGGTTTGACGGTAGGTGGCGCTCATCACCATGTTTTTCATCGCGCGCTTGATGTCCCATTTGTTCTCGCGGAAATCGACGGCGAGGTAATCGAGAAGCTCGGGATGGGTCGGAGTGTTGCCCTGAAGACCGAAGTCGTTCGAGGATTTGACGAGGCCGTTTAGGAAAACCTGCTGCCAGAGGCGGTTCACCTCCACGCGTGCGGTGAGCGGGTTTTCTGGAGCCACCGACCACTGCGCGAGACCGAGGCGATTTTTCGGAGCGTCCTTCGGCATCGCAGGCAAGGACGCTGGGGTGATGCGCTCACGCGGGCGGTCCTTGATCGGCTTGTCGTAGGAGCCCCGAGCGAGGACATAGGTTTGCAGGGGAGTCGCCCGCTCTTCCATGACCATCACGCGGGTGGCGCAGTTATCGAAATGGTTTTTGAGATAGTGGGCGCGCGCTAGGTCGAGGCCGTTGGCAGGCGACTTGCCGACAGCGTTGGCTTTAGTGGCGAGGTAGGTGTCGTTCATCCAATACTGGCGGTCCTTGTTTTTGAACAAAGCCAGCCAATCCTCGAGTCCGTGCGGGTTGTTCGCGGTGGCGACCCGGAAACTATTCGAGAGCGCGCTCCCGTAAACTGCCTCGGATCCCTGGAACTTGAGTTTGACGATGAGTTTGGCACCCTTTGCTGGGGTCACAGGGGCGGCGAGTTGAAGAAAGACGGCGCTATCAATGCCGGGGATGCCGAGCTTCCAGCTATTGGCGGGATCGGCGGCCTGCGCGGCGGTGAGTTCAGGGCTGAGGCCTTGGAAGGTCGAGCGGATGGCGCTGACGGCAAGGGGTACGCGTTTGCCGCCCTGCTCCAATTCCACTTGGATCTCGGGCAACGCTTGGCGAATGGTCGTCAAATCCATCCCGAGCACCGAGCTCACGCTGTCGATCTGAAGGTTCCAGAGATAAGTGAACGGGTTCAGCGAATCCACGCGCACTGTATTGATCGGCGTTTCGGGCAAGCCGAATTCTAAGGTCATCTCCTCGCCGGGAGAGATCGGGAAGACTGGGTGGATGGCGTTGCTATCCGAAAAAAAACGGTCTTTGTGTTCCGGCATATCGAAATTAATCGTGCCTAATCCGGCCCCGGCGAATCCATTATTGTCTTTGGCAGCGGCCAAGCCTTCATCTTTTTTCGAGGGGCGCGTCGCTCCTGCAGGGGCGAGAACGGCCCAGTCGATGCCCTTGCTTTCATCAGGCACCTTCACCGCCTCAGGGCTCTTGTCCTCGCGGACTGTCTGGAGGCTGGCGAGCGTCTTCTCGACGCTTTCCATGACTTGCTTCTGGCGCTCTGTCGGAACATACGCAAACGGCGGGTAGGCCCTGGCGCGGCTTCCGTTCTGGCTCTCGAGTCCAACCTCGTTGATGCTGTTAAAATAGGCCATTAGGCTGAAGAAATCATTCTGCGAGATCGGGTCGTATTTATGGTCGTGGCAGCGGGCGCAGCCGACGGTCATTCCCATCACCGCCGTGCCGTAGGTGCTCACGCGGTCCACGGCGTATTCGATGAGCCACTCTTCGTTAATAGCGCCGCCCTCGTCATTGATGCCGTGGTTGCGGTTAAAGGAAGTGGCGACCTTTTGGTCGAGCGTGGCATTCGGCA
>RFZT01000258.1 GCA_009920585.1 bacterium | reverse complement strand
CTCTGAGACCGGGGAGAACGCGCTCCGCCTCCTTCTTCAGCGCCTCGAGATCGGCACCAAGCGCCATGAGATCACCGGCAGAATCATCAACCAATTCCTCAAAAAGAGCCGGTGACATTTCGAGGTGAAATTGAAAGGCGTAAGTAGCCCGCCCGTGGCGGAAAGCCTGATTTCGCGTGAGCGCGCTTGAGGCCATGCGCTCTGCGCTGGCTGGAAGATCGAAAACATCGCCATGCCAATGCGTCGGATAAAACGGCGACGGCCACGCCGACAGTAAGCGATCGCTGGCGGCAGCCGCACTCATGGTCACAGGGAAAAACCCAAGCTCCTTTTGTTCAGCTCGACAAACGTCCGCTCCAAGCGCCTTGGCGATGAGTTGCGCCCCAAGACAAAGACCCAGCACTGGCTTGTCGGCCAAAATCGATTGGCGCACGAGCTCGCATTCCTTTTCCAGATAAGGAAACTCCGCTACCTGGTAAGCACTCTGACCTCCACCTCCGAGCGCAAGGGCATCAAAACCCTCCAGATCGACTGGAATTTCTTCTCCAAGGTAAGGGTGCCGGATTTCCAATTCGACACCTTCGGCCGATAAGGCATCCGCGAGCAGGCCGGGCTTGTCCACATCCCCATGCTGAATGAAGAGAACTTTTTTCACGACCCGACTTTGATTGGGAATTTTCCGCTTTCAAAAACAAAAATCTCCAGCTTCCTTAAAAAATATCCAATCTCCCGCATTTCTGAATTGCCAATAGCGGGCGCAATGAAAGAGATTACTTCCAGTCGTTCGGAAAAAACCCATCCTCCGACATTTTTGTATAACCGATGCCAAGAAATATACGTCCTATGATAAGCGTCACTGAAGAAGAAGTTGCCATTGATCCTGTTGATTACGCGCAGGCAAAAATCAACAAGTCTCTCAGCTCAAAAGATAAAATTGGACTCCTTCGCGAGATGCTCCGCATCCGGCGCTTTGAGCAAGTCTCGCTGAAGTTTTACAATCAGGGCGTTATGGGTGGCTTCCTCCACCTCTACATCGGGCAGGAAGCTGTCGCCGTGGGCACCATTTCACTGATGGGAGACAACGATCACGTGATCACGGCCTACCGTGATCACGGTCACGCTTTGGCTGTCGGCATGGGCATGAATGAATGCATGGCCGAGCTTTTAGGAAAAGCGACGGGATGCTCACGTGGCAAAGGTGGCTCGATGCACTACTTTGCCCCCGACAAAAATTACTGGGGCGGACACGGCATCGTTGGCGGCCAGACCCCACTAGGCCTCGGTCTGGCCTACGCTCTCAAATACAAAGGACTCAAAGGTTGCTGCTTCTGTTACATGGGCGACGGCGCCGTGAACCAAGGTGCCTACCACGAATCCCTCAACATAGCCGCACTCTGGAAACTTCCAGTCGTCTATGTGATCGAGAATAACAAATACTCGATGGGAACAACGATCGATCGTTCTTCCGCAATGAGAAATTGCCTCGCCGAACGCGCCGATGGATACGGCATCGTGTGGGATATCGCCAACGGCGAGGATCTCTATGAAGTTCGCGCCAAGGCCCACAACGCTCTTGAGCGAGCTCACAAACACTCGTTGCCCACCGTGCTCGAGATCGACACCTACCGCTACTACGGACACTCCGTGGCCGATGCCAACGCCAAAAAATATCGCTCCCCAGATGAAATCGAGCGCTACAAGGCCCACCACGACCCACTCCGACTCTGGCAAAAACGCCTCGTCGACGAAGGCGTCATGACGGTCGAAGAAATCGAAAAACTCGACGAGAGCATCAAGGACGAAGCCAATGCCGCCGCTCAATTCGCCCTCGACAGCGAATTCCCCGCTCCAGAAACGATATTTGAAGATGTTTATTGGGAAGTGGATAATAACACTGAGGCTGGATCGACCGGTCGCCACTTCTTCGGGGATTAGCGATCGCTTCCCGCGACGTCGCTCACCATCCGCGCTCAAGCGGACATCTCATTTTTTAAAAAATTTCATTACTCGAACATGCCGCAAATAACCTACCGCAAAGCGATCAACGATGCCCTCGCCGAAGAGATCATCCGCGATGAAAATGTCGTCATCATCGGCGAGGAAGTGGCCCGCTACAACGGAGCCTACAAAGTCACCGAAGGTCTCTGGGAACGCTTCGGCGACAAGCGCGTGGTCGATGCCCCCATCAGCGAAGCCGGCTTCATCGGCATGGGAGTAGGCGCTTCCATGCTCGGCATCCGCCCGGTCATGGAATTGATGTTTTGGAGTTTTGCCTACGTCGCGTGGGATCAAATCATCAACAATGCCGGACAAGTTCGCTACATGAGCGGTGGACTCATCAATTGCCCGATTGTGATTCGCGGACCAGCAAACGGCGGCACCAATGTCGGTGCGACTCACTCTCACACTCCCGAAAATTTCATTGCGAACACCCCCGGCCTCAAGGTCGTCTGCCCAGCAACCGCCTACGACGCGAAGGGCCTCATGAAGGCCGCCATCCGTGATAATGACCCCGTCTGCGTGATGGAGAATACTCTTCTCTACGGCGAGACATGGGAAGTTCCCGATGAAGAATACGTGATCCCTCTCGGTGTTGCGGACATCAAGCGCGAAGGCACAGATATTTCCTTCATCGCTCACGGACGGGCCGTGATCACAGCCTTGAAGGCCGCCGAAATCCTCGCTGCCGAGCATGGCATTCAAGCGGAGGTTCTCGACTTGCGCTCGATCCGTCCGCTCGACGAGGAAGCGATCCTCAAGACCGTGGCAAAAACCCACCGCGTCGTGTTGGTGGATGAGAACAAGCCCTTCTGCGGCGTATCCGCTCAAATCGCAGCGATGATCCAAGAGCAAGCCTTCGATGATCTCGATGCTCCAGTGCAGCGCGTTTGCTCGCTTGACGCCCCTGCGATTTACTCCCCAGCCTTGGAGAAGATCCAACTCCCAACACCGGATCGCGTCGTTTACAAGGCGCTCCAAATCCTTTGATCCATTTTTAAAAGAGAAACCCACCCGATATGACTGAACTGAAAATGCCAAAACTGAGCGACACCATGCTCGAAGGCACGCTTGTTAAATGGCACATAAAAGTCGGCGATAAAATCTCCGTCGGCGATGTGATCGCTGACGTCGAAACCGATAAAGCGACGATGGAAATGGAAGCCTTCGATGACGGCATTCTCAATCAAATCGTGGTGAAGGCGGCAAGCCGAACATCGAAAAAACTCAGCCCACGGAGCCAGCAGCAGAAGCTCCTGTGACGACCACCTCAAAGATGGTCGCCCCCTTGGCACCGCTTTCCCCCAAGCCCAAACCAAGACCCACTGTCACCCGCGAAGGCTCGGGCGCCAAAGCCTCCCCGCTTGCTCGCAAAATTGCGCTCGAACGCGGAGTCGATCTCTCCCGCATCACCGGCACCGGCCCCGGCGGCCGAATCGTCGCCGCCGACATCACACAACAAGGCACCTCATCGTCCCGCCCAGCCGCTGCTCCAGCGCCGCAGCTACAAATCCCAGTTCCTTTCTCGGATGCGGACACCAAAACTCCGCTCTCCGGAATGCGTCGCACCATCGCGGAACGCCTCCTGATAAGCAAAACACAGATCCCGCATTTCTATCTCACCATGGAGATCGATGCAGGCCCGCTCAGCGA
>RFZT01000257.1 GCA_009920585.1 bacterium | reverse complement strand
AACCTTGCCATGCGATTGGATTGAGGTCTGCAGCCAAGAAAGATGCGCATGGAAGCGCGGTTCCGATAAAGGTGAAATTATAGGCAGGTGGAATCAGAATAAATTGGATTCAAAAGCCTAAAAAATTCGAAATCACAGATTTTAAGATCCCCAATTTGATTTTCCTGCCAGCGGAGAGCCGTTGGCAGAAGTTCACCATGCCGGATGGTTGCGGACTTATAGTGGATTTTGCCGATGGGTGTCCGTTATTGCTTCCGAGCACGCCCTTGCAATATCTCAAGCGCCTGCACCTCCAGAATAGCTTTTGGGGAGATGATGTGCGGCTTGAAGGCGACAGGGGTTAGAAATCCACAGGGAATTGCTTGCCGCTCTGTTTTATAACCTCACCCCAGTTGCGGAATGCTTTAGGAGGTTGGTATTTGTTGCAGTTCTTGTCATATTTGCCCTTGATACCAGTCAGTCGGTACATGGAGTCTGTGGCGGCGGCTTTGACTCCATCGTCGGTACAACGTGACCCGATGAAGAAATCGTTGCCCGGCCAGGAGACATGATCCCAGGCAACGATGCTATATAACTCACATCCATCAAATTCTCCTGACGATTCTTCGTAAGCTTTGGGCGGGCAAAGTTGGGGCTTATTTGCATTTCCTGAAGCACGGAGAGGACGAACCAAAAAATCGATTCCATAGATTTTCTCACGCTGGTTTGCGCATTCGCTATATGGGTCGAAATAAAGAGCGCGAATGTGTGGCAGATCGGCAGCGTTTTCTGCGAGTAATCGTCGAAGAACTGATTCAAGCTTTTTTCCAATAGTCCCGCAAAATGGGCCCGCAAATTGACCACACCCCAATCCGGGAACTGTAATAAATGCAGGCGATCCGGTTTCGGAAGATCGAGTGTTGATCCATTCCAAGACCGGCAGAAGTCTGCGCTCGTAGAGTGAAAAGAATCCCTCGGGGGAGATCGTGCTGTCCGAGCCTACAACCTCATTCCAATCGGCTGGAGTGCAATCACAGCCGTTCCGAAGGAGAGCGCCGGGAGTGAACACAAGCGTTCCCTGAAATGGCCTATCATAAACGACAGGTCTGGTATGATGCCCATTGTCATAAATCTCCACTGGTACGCCAACGGAAATGTCACCTAGCAGGCCGAGTTCAACAAGATTCCAATCGGAACCATCTCCCCGCACCATACTCTCGGCGAAGATTTGAGGTATTTTAGTTTTGAGCAATTCGGCAAGAAGATCGGAATCTGAAAAACTTCTGATCGGCTTCTGATTTATTCGAGCAGCAAGGAGTTTCCCAGCTTGGCTCGCTCCTGCAGTAAGTTGGCCCAAGTAGACATTGGTGCGCTCCCTTGTTTCTGTCGGAACAATGATTGCGGGAGATAGAAATCGGGGCTGCTTCATTTTTAAAACTAGTAACTACTCGGAAAGTTGCGAACAAGGGTTCATCCCATTTTTAAAAATGAAATTATGAGGTACGATCGCTACACTCCTATTCTTAAAACTTCTTTCCCCCTTGTTGCATTTCCTGCGACTTCGTCCGTGCTAGAATGCAGGGCATAAATCACCATGCTGTCCCGATGTCTTGACCTGTTACCTATGTCCTGACCGAACCGTTTCGTCTTAAAACTTAATGCTTAAAACTTAAAACTCCCCCCGTCCCGCCACCAGTTACTCGCCACTCTCCCACCTTTCACCTTTCACCTTTCACCTTTCACCTTTCACCTTCCCACGACCTTATGACCTCCTCCGACCTTATGATTTCAATGACCAAAGCCGACTTTGATGTCGATTTGATCGGCACCTGCGGCTCATCTGCTCTGTTTGGGGCTTTACGCAAAGGCGCCACCGAGCGTGTCTCTACTGCCAATGGTTCCTGGCAAACCCATGTCATGGGCGTCTGGCATTTCGTTGCCGTGACGGGGGAGGGGACTCTATTTCAGACGCGCCAGTGGCACATCCCGCGCTACGAGATGGCTCGCGAAATGGCCCAGAGGAAAAAAGTCTTCGATCAGCTTGGAGACCGCAGTTCCTCGCCCATAGTCGGCGAAATCGCTGGCCTCCATATGCGAATGGCGAATCCAGAAAATTTGGCCGTCCATCTTCCAGGTGGAGAGGTTTTCGCCATAGACCCTGCATTCACTCTCAAACTCCAAAGCGACATTCCGCTCCTCGAAACTGCCCGAGAAAAAGTTTGTGAACGTGACGGTGAGTTTTTCATTTTACAGCTCAAGACCGCTGCAGGGCACCTTATCGATTCGTCATCCCAAGCTCTGATGGAGGCTATCGCCTTTGAAGAAGCCACACACCCGCACATGACTGCTGGGAATTTCGGCATCTACTCGGCCTTCTGCACATATCGAGATTTTGAGACCTCCATCCAGATGCCCGACTCGCTCATCCGCGAGTTGCTCGCGGGGCAACTCGAATACGATCCAGATGACGTCCCCGCCGACATCCACGATCTTTTTGTGACCACTCAGCGCCGTCTGCTTTCGCAGTGCATTTGGGGTCGCGGACTCAAGATGGAGATAGAGCAAGCAGCCCCCATCCTCGCGAAGGGCATGGCTAGCCTCACCCGCACGCAGAGGGCCCAATTCCTGTTGATGAATGGCATGCATAGTGCCGGTCTCTTCCTGCCATTAGCCACTCTTCTGGGGCTTTGCGATTTCGAGTTCTACGCGCACCACATGTGCCAAGCCTGGCAACCCGACTCGCCCGAGGAGCAGGACCGCAGAAAAGAAACCGCCTACATCAAGCTTTTTGGGGATATTTTGAGGTCCCCTGAAGAAGCCTCTGCAGTAGAGGACGAAGATGAGGATGAGGATGAGGATGAGTATCCAGAGCCAGGCGCTTTAGAAGATTGCCCATTATGCGGGAGAAAAAACAACCCCGACGAAGATGATACCTGCGAGCATCATTGGGCAGTGATAGTCGATGACGAGATCGAGAGTAACGATCCCAAATACTCGGAATTCGAGAGTGAGTGGGAAGTCGCAATCGAAACAATGAATGAAATCTTGGATTTAATAAATGAGAGTTCCGATGACGACGAGGACTCCGATGACGATGCGCAAATGCGATTTGATTCGATTCTTGATAGCTATGGATTTACCGATTACGCGCCAGAGCTAACGGCTGCGATGGCCTTTGTGGATTTGGTTCCGTGCGATGTCGGCGAAGAAAGGGCAGGGGGCCTTGGAGGCATGGGCCTCTCTTTAGAGAAGACGATATTTCTCAAAAATTCCGATAAGATCGATGTCGGTATTACAAAAATACGCGATTTAGTAACCGAGCTTAACGAACGATTTCTTGATGAATAAAAAACTGTTTTTCTCGCGCGAGAACTCCCCATAGCGCCCACTCTAGTGCGTTTCGCCAAATTCAGCACTCACGGGTGTTGAATTAAAGGGCACTCGGAAATTGCGTTTGCAGTTTTTCTGCATTTCTGCATTATTAGCCCAATGAAAGCTACACTCTCCATATCTGGCCGCGGACTCATTGCCTTGCCTGCGAAAATGCGCGAGGCCGCAGGAATGCGCCCACTAGACAACCTCATTGCTGAAACCACGGCGGAAGGTATTCTCCTGCGTCCTGCTGTCACCGTGCCCATCGAAATTTATTCGGACGAGCGAATCGCCGAGTTCGACCAGGCCG
>RFZT01000256.1 GCA_009920585.1 bacterium | reverse complement strand
CATTGGCTGAACGGATGTGTAGGTTCCGTCAAAAGTGCGAGCGTCACCCCATGCCTCAAGGAAATGCGTGGAAGGAATATTCCAATGCGAAGCCTTCGTGGTTTCGTCCTCAAAATAGCCGAGACGAGCGATCGTCGGGACTTTTTTCAGGAGATTGGCAAAATCCAAGTTCGCCGGAGCATTGTAAGCAGGGTTGCCGCCAAAGATGAAGAGTGACTCTACTTTTCCTGCCGAAATAGCTGCCGCAAGATCCGAGATCGAAGCCGTAGGAAGCTCATCGGTTTTAACGGCAATGATCGTCGCGCCGATATTTCCAAGGGCGATATTAATCGCATTCACCAAGACCTGAATTGGGGCTGGTGTTTGTGGTCCTGTGAGGACAATCGAGCGGCCAGACTTGGTGAGAAGATCGTTCGCGCACTCGGTGATCCATTCTGACTTCACGGATGTGGAGGACGCTGGGAATGCCTTGGCGACTGCGGCCAATCCGGCATCCCTTGTCTTGTCAGCGATGACCAATGCGAGTTGGCGAGTGAATTCGCCCATCTCAGAAACCTTGCAACGTTGGCGGTGATCCGCCATACCGCCGGTAACAGTGAAATGGTTTTCCACAACGTAAAGGCGATTCATTGAAGCGCCCTTTTGCTCTGGGTTGCGGCGGGCGGCAAAACCCTGAGCGTAGCCAATGCCTGTCTCAATCGGATTCAGGAAATCGCTATCAATCGCTAAAATGGCATCAGCGCGGTCAAATTTAGGAACGAGACGAACGTTGGGGCCGAAGGAAGCGGTATTAGCCGACACCGTTTCGCTAGCGCCGAGCGGTTCGTATTCCGCCCAGATCAGGCCAGGAAACTTCTTTTCCAGCGCGGTGCGCAGACGATCGCGGGTGGGTGAGTTTTTCTTTTCAACGAGAAAGGCTAGGCCCTTGCCGCCAGTTTGATTGATGCTCTGCAAGTAGGCATCGAAGGCTGCGGCATCGGAGTCAGCGCCTTTGTTGGTGATTTTTTTGGCGCGATGCGGATCGTAAAGATCAAGAATGGCCGCTTGGGCGAAGGAATCTGTGCCGCCATTGCTGAACGGATGCAGTGGGTTTCCTTCCAACTTGGTCGGACGCCCATCAGATGTCGTAGCGATGAGCGGGATGGCCCCGTAACGGGCCGGCATCGAGGTCGCGTAGTAAAGAAACTTGCTCGGAATCGCATATTCCACGCCCTTGGTGAAAGGAACGAGGTGGGATTCCGGACGGCGGCAGCCGGTGAATCCGACGCCGGCAAAGGCGATCGAGGCACCCATGAGCTTGAGGAAGTCGCGCTTCGAGAGCCCGCTATCTTCATACATCTCGGCTCCACCAGGGAATTCCCGCTGAAGGTGCTTTACAAACTCAGGGTCATTCTCACGCTCACGCAGACTGCGCCAAAGCGTGGGATTTTGTTCGGGAGCTGGGTGGTTTAAATTTTTCTTCATCGGTGACAACCTCCACAGGTGACGGGAGGATTAACTTCCCACTCTTCCTTAAATTTCATGCCAATCTCTTTTTGGGTGCTGCCTTCAGGCGGCTTCCATGCCATATTATAAATTTCAGATGGCGGGCGGAGGTGATTTTCAGGGGCTCGATGGCAATCCAAGCACCAGGACATGCTTTGTGGCTCGTGCTGGTAGACGACCTTCATTTCATTGACGGCGCCGTGGCAACTGTAGCAGCTCACGCCACGGTTCACGTGAACAGCGTGGTTGAAATAGGTGTAGTCGGGAACCTTGTGGATGCGAACCCAGTTAACGGGCTGACCGGTCTTCCAACTCTCACGCACAGGAGCCAGCTTCGGGCTATTGGCCTTGATTTGGGTATGGCATGCCATACAGGTCTGAGTGGTCGGGACGTTCGAGTGCGAGGCGACCTCAACGAAACTATGACAATACCGGCAATCCATCCCGAGTTGCTGCACGTGGATGACGTGAGAGAATGGCACGGGTTGGGTGGGCTCGTAGCCGACGCGGGTGTACTTCGGGGTGAAATAATAGGTCAACCCACCGGCGATCACAGGCACTATTGCGCCTATACAGATCACCAGCTTCAAGGGAAACCAGTTCGTCCATTTTGGAAAAAAATTCGCCATGTGTTCAGAGCATCAGCATCGACAATTCACTCAAAAAAACCTGCCTTGATTCGTCAACCACGTAACTCTTTCGGGGCGGAAATAATCTGCTTGGGAAATTGCGTGACGGGAAATTGTCGGATACATGTTTTTTTGAAGTTATCTATGTGCTCAAAATCTTTCCAACCTGTCAACAATTTCGGCGCAAATTATTTTACAAAGTGGATTCCTGTGCTTGTGGCCACCGGGCTCGCGATCGCTTCTGCAAGCGGCTGGGCACAGGCCGAGGCCCAACCTCCTCTCCCCGTCACGAAGCTCACGGTCGGAACCAAAGCGGTGCGTGCGGAGACCGCTGACGACGACAACGAGCGCTCCTGCGGACTGATGTTCCGGAAATCCCTTGGCACCGACTGCGGCATGCTTTTTGTGATGCCGCAAGTCGCGCCGGTCGCCTTCTGGATGCGCCACACCGAAATCCCGCTCAGCATCGCCTATATTGATCCGAATGGAACGATCATGGAACTCCACGATCTGGAACCTCACAATGAAACGACCGTACGGAGCGAATTCTCCCAAATCGCCTATGCGCTGGAGATGCCGCAGGGCTGGTTCACCAAAAATAATATTTGGCCAGGCGAGCATGTGAGCGGGCTGCCAAAAATCCCGCGCTGATTTTTACAACGGCAGTGCGCCTACTAATACCATTGTCTCTTTGAAATTAGACTTTGCAGCGCAAAAGAAAGGGGGCATCGCCGTCTCG
Source organism: bacterium (assembly GCA_009920585.1). Taxonomy (GTDB): domain Bacteria; phylum Verrucomicrobiota; class Verrucomicrobiia; order Chthoniobacterales; family Terrimicrobiaceae; genus UBA967. Next base: position 808 of record RFZT01000256.1, on the reverse strand, counting down.
GCCGTGTGGACACTGGTCTACTTGCTCGCACCCTGCCCAGCGGAACCAAGGAGCACGCCAAAGCACACAGGCGGGACGCACTGTGCCCCTCTGCTAAAATCCAAAAGCATGCTGCTTTTGGTAAAGATGGAGAGTTTAAATTTCAGTGACCCGTTTTCGGTTGAAGCGGCGTCTCTATGAGCGCCGAATCGTTGGCCATCGGCGGTCGCAGACCGCCGCTACAGGAAGGCCAACCGACCCCGCGGCCACAATCCCGCTTGAGTTAGCGGGCCACGATTTCCGCTAATACATCATTACCACTCGGCGCCGAGATTGTAGCTGGCAGCGAGTTCCAGAAGGTCGTTGCGCATGGGCCATTCATCGGCGCGCTCACTGATCTGGTGGCGCTTGCTGGCGCCTTTGAGTTTCATGCACCCAGTATTATCGCCGATTTGTCGGATTTCATCGACTTCCTCTGGCGTGAAACGCACATCGGGCAGGGCCGCGAACTCGCGGATTTTGCTCTCGATGGCTCTGGCTTCCTCGCCCGATTCTTGAATGAATGTGGGAACCACGCTTTCGACGGCGGGATGACTGAGGTTCCAGATTGAAGCGAACTGAAGCAAGGTAAGATTGTATTTGTCGGCGAGCGGCTTCATGCGCTCCGCTTTCTCCATTCCATGTTGAACCCATCCCTCGGGGCGGTAGGAACGGTGGTCACCAGGCTTGAATTCGTGGCCGGGAAGACCGAGATCGCCGTGAAAGACGCCACCGTGATCGACCACGCGAGTCATGACTTTGACGCCATGTTTGACGCAAGCGGGAAGGG
>RFZT01000255.1 GCA_009920585.1 bacterium | reverse complement strand
GAACATCCAGAGGAAGCTGAATGCCATGACCGCAGAAAATTTCATGCGCTCCGCTGTGGCTCCGAAAATGAGGGCTGGGGTGATGATCGCGAAAGTCAGTTGGTAAACACAGAACACGCTCTGTGAGATCCAGTAGGCATAGGTCGTGTTGGGGGCTGCTCCCACGCCTTTAAGGAAGAAAAACTCCGAACCGCCGAGAAACGGGCTGCCGAAGTTCGTTCCAAAGACGAGGCTGTAACCGACCGCCCACCAGAGGATCGTCACCATTCCCGCGAGGCCGAGGCACATGGCGAGGATAGAAAGGACGTTCTTCGAGCGAACAAGGCCGCCGTAGAAGAGTGCCAAGCCCGGAAGGGTCATGAAAAGCACTAGTGCGGCGGCAGTCATCATCCAACCATTATGACCTGGGCCAGCGACGGCTTCGACCTTGCTGCCTACCGGATCCACATTGTTAATGTAGGCCTCGAGTCCAGCAATCCGCTGCTCCAAGGTGGGCGGAGCCTTTTCCTCAGCGACAGCCGTTGTCGAAGGAGCCGCGATAGCGGTGGTGGTCGGGGCTTCTTGCGCTAGAGCCATTGTTGGGATGAGAGAGCCTGCCGCAATAAGCGCCGCAGCAAGGCCTGCCAGTATGGTTTTGGATTTAATCATGGATTTGTGTTGGATTTGCGAGGCTTGGTCACAGGGACCAAACCGATGCAAAACCTCCTTTAGCAAATGCCATGCCAAGCTTTTTCCCTAGGTAGGAGGTGACCTTAGGTGGATAAAAAAAGACACCCCCGCTGAAGGTGTCGATTTTTTACGAGCCTGATCAATCCTGAGCCAGCATCGCGCGGAGGGAGGCGAAGGATGTCACAATATCTTCCTCGGCGACGGGCCGACTCATGATGTCCTCATACGATTCCACAAGAACGCCCTCGCCTTCGGCTTCTTTAAGGAAGGGGCTGGGACGACAGGACATGGCGGAACCAAATTTGTTGCGGTTGCGACAATGCGTGATCGTGAGTGATTTCATGGCGCGGGTGATCCCGACATAGAAAAGGCGCCGTTCTTCATCGACCGTGCCTTCGCCTTTCGATCGCTCGTGGGGAAGGATGCCATCTTCCGCACCAACGAGAAAAACGTGAGGGAACTCGAGGCCCTTTGCGGCGTGCATGGTGATAAGGGTGAGTCCCTTTGCATCTTCCTTTTTGTCCTCTTCGCGCTCGCGGTTGAGGGAAAGTTCGTCGAGAAAATCACGGATGTCCCCGCGTTTGCGATTCTGGTGATCCGCGAGGGCGTTGAGGATTTCTTTCACTCCACTTTCGCGATTGAGTGCTTCTTCGGGCGTTTTGCAGGAGCGCTTGAGGTCGTCCATATACCCGGAATCGTTGATGAATCGAGACACGATGCCGCAGACGTCGGCTCCAGGCGTGAGGAGGTGGATGCGCGTTGAAGCGAGCTCGTCACCGAATTCGCGAATCGAAGCGGCCGTTTTACGAGAGATCTCGATGGCAAAATCGGGCGAGGTGAGAGTCTCGAAAAGGCTCTTGTTCGCGACGGCGCTTTGGTCGAGCGCAAGTTGGACTGTTGTAGCGCCGATGCCGCGGGGCGGCGTGTTGATGATACGGAGGAGCGAGATATCATCATCGGGGTTCACGAGGCATGTCATCGTTGCCAATACGTCCTTGATTTCCCGACGATCAAAAAAACTTTTGCCTCCGACGAGGCGATAGGGAATGCGCATCCGGCGGAGATTTTCCTCCAGTAGGCGGGACTGCGCATTCATGCGATAGATGATGGCAAAGTGTTCCCATGGGATCTGATTCGTGGCGCGGAGGGCGCCGACCTCGTTGATGACGAATTCCGCTTCGATCTTATCATCCGGCACACAGACGACATGGACCGGTTCGCCGCCTTCCTGCGAGCTCCAGAGGTTCTTTCCACGGCGGCGGGGGTTGTTTTTGATGAGGCGATTCGCGGTCGAGAGGATCGCATTCGTGCTGCGGTAATTTTGCTCGAGACGAATGACCTCGGGATTGGGAAAGTGTTTTTCAAACTCCAGGATGTTCGAGACCTCGGCCCCGCGCCATCCGTAGATACTCTGGTCGTCATCGCCCACCACGCAAATATTCGGAGGCGAACCGGAAGCCAATAGGCTCACGAGATCGAGTTGAAGACGGTTGGTGTCTTGGAACTCATCGACGAGCATCTGCGAGTAGCGGGAGCGCCACTTGTCGCGAACATCGGGGTGTTCATTGAGAAGCTGAACGGCTTTCACGAGGAGGTCGTCAAAATCCATCGCGTTCAGCGATAAAAGATCCCGATTGTAGCGCGCATACACCGCCCCGATCACGGTTTCATCGTCCTGTGGGGCCGACCAACCGTTGTTTTTTGCCTTGCTGATGAGGTTTTTTGCGAGTCCGGGATCGAGTTTTTCATCTTTCGCCGTCACGCGGTTGATGACTTTTTTGATCAGCCCGAGTTGGTCGCCTTCATCGAAGATCGTGAAGTTGTTTTTGTAGCCGATCTTGACCGCATCGGCGCGTAGGATCCGAACGCAAAGAGCGTGAAACGTGCAGGCCGTGATCTCGGAGGCCTTGTCGTCGATCATCCCTTTGATGCGCTCCTTCATTTCGCGAGCGGCCTTGTTCGTGAAAGTCACGGCGAGGATTTTCGCGGGATCGACGCCTGTGGAAACCAGCCAAGTGATGCGGGCCACGATGGTTCGCGTCTTGCCCGTGCCAGCGCCAGCGAGGATCAAGAGCGGCCCGGACTCGTGGGTGGCAGCGCGTTGTTGCTCGGGATTGAGATCGTAAAGTCGGAATCGGCTCATGGCAGCTCCCGGTCGGCGAAGCGGGCGAGAACGCGCGGGTAAAGTTCGTGCTCCGCAACTTGGATGCGGGCATGCAATGAAGCGGCGGTATCCCCAGCCAAGACTGGCACCTCGCTCTGAGCCAGGATTTCGCCGGTATCCATCCCTCCATCGACAAAGTGAACCGTGCAACCGGCGGTGGGAACTCCGGCTTCCAGCGCTTGTTTCCAAGCTTCTAAGCCCGGAAATGCAGGGAGCAGCGAGGGGTGGATATTGATAATGCGGCGGGGAAATGCCTCCAAAAGCGGAGACTTGAGCAGCCGCATATATCCCGCCAGTACGAGCAACTCAACGCCGGCGTCCTTCAGTTGCTGTGCGAGCGCGGTTTCAACGTCTGTCGAGAGGCGGGTGCGGAACTTTGGCTCAGAGATAACCATCGTCGGAATGCCTGCGCTTGCCGCCAAGTCGAGAATGCCCGCTCCAGAAACATCCGTCGCCACCAAGACCGGACGCACATTCAGTCGACCTGCTTGGATTGCCGTCAGAATGGCTTGGAAATTGGACCCCTTACCGGATCCCAGAATGGCTATTGGAAGTGGAGACATCGCAAAGTATCATGCACGTCAAAAGCGTGGCAGGGGAGTTTTAAGTTTTGCAGATCCTAGCTGGGTCGCGCTTCGGTGCTGTTTGGAAAATATCAAAAAACGGCTTTTTCTATAACGCTTATGGCTTATGGGGCGCATGATTTTAGATTTCTTGAAAAACATCTTTCGCAAGCGCTCTTAATCCATTGAATTTGGAATGGGTTGTCCACTGCTCAGCGGAAAAGCCCTCGCGTTCGTCCATTGCTGAACTAACAATCAGGAATAGCGCCTTGAGTGTCGCTTGGCGGAAGTAAA
>RFZT01000254.1 GCA_009920585.1 bacterium | reverse complement strand
TCCTCGGCGCAGTGCAGCTTGTCCGCGGGTGGGATTTCCATTCCATCAAAGATAAGGCGAGGCGCATCAATCCGGCCTGGATGGATGGTTCGGCAAAATTCAGTCGCCCGCAGGAAATCGACGGGTGGAAGTTGATTTCTGACGCTAAGCCCGTGCCAAAGCGCGCCGCCTTCGAGGATGGTGTCTTCTCACATATCTGGCAGTTTGAGAAGGGTGGCGCGCGTGCGACGATCTCGTTTGATTACCCCTTCTTCGGTTACCACGACGTGACCGTATGCTACCACAATGCGGGCTGGGTGATCGATGGAACGAAACTACAACGGGCCTCCACGGAAAATAACATGATTCCCAGCATGGAAGTCGTTCTCACCCGCGAAGGCGGGCTGAAAGCGGATCTGCTCTACAGCACGGTCGATGAAACCGGCGCGTGGCTCGAGGAGCCCGGAAAACGCTCGCCCTACGATGAAAAGGGCAAACCGCTACGGGAAGGCAACCTCTCTGCGCGACTCACCCACCGCATGCGCCAGATGCCGTATGCCAATGAGGCCTACGACGACGCGATCAACTACCGCATTCAGATCCTCGCGGCCGCCCGGGGTGGGCTCGGTACCGAACAGCGCCGACAGGTCGAGAGGTTGTTCCGACTGGCCCGTGTGCTTATCGCGGAGCAATTCATTGTGCCCAGCGCAAACCCCACGCCCACTCCCAAAATTGCACCCACTTACGAGCCACTGCCGAACAGCACACCCGACGCCACGAGCAAAGCGTTGGAAAGCGCCATCAAGGAAAGTTCCGAGGCAAAGGTATCCGCTCCCGACGCAACGCAAAAGGCATTGCAAGGCGCCATACGTGACAGGAAAGAAGCGGAGAAAAACGAAGCGATCAAGAAAGAGGAAAGTAAGACCAAGACGAAGCAGGAATGATCTTACTGTGAAAGGCCATTGAGATTTCCTCGCCGATTTCCATGGAAGCACTTCGTAAGAAAAGTGGGAACCGCCCAAGATGGCATGACACAAAAACAGGGTCCGAAAATCTTTTGAAAAACTACAAAAAAAGACTGGACGAGTTGAACTTCAGTTGTATAACAGATGTTGAAATCGGAGAAACCATCAACAAGAATATGAAAACAAACCCAATCACAACACTCATTAAATCAGCGGTCTTCGCGGTAGCGTTTGCGGGGGTGGCTCAGGCAGCGACGCTTACATACGATAACAGTGTGAATGCAGATACCAACGATCAAACTTTCACATTTTCCAAATTCGACACCAGCCTCGGAAGTCTTACGGCTATTGATTTGATTATCAATTCCAGCACCCCAGGTGGTAATTTCACTTTAACAAGAACGAGCGCAGGAAGCGGCAACGCCACTTTCACTCAATTCCGAGAATCTTTATCCATATTTGATGATTTTGACACGATCTTTGACTCAGCCCTTACTCCGATCACCGTATCTGGAAATGCCAGTATTGCTAGGCCTTCTACTAATCTATACACAGTCAATGGTGGCCAATCTTTGCTGAGTTCTTCTCCATTGGTGGCTTCTATTGCATCTGGGGCATGGTCTTTATACGAATCAACTGGTGCTGGTACAATTACTTTGACTGCGGGATTGACTGCCGATCCGACCTACACTGCCGGTAAAAATGTTTCGTCAAACACCGCGAATCTCTTTGCAGCCACATCGATGACCCTGCGCTACACCTACACTGCTTCAGCCCCATCCGGCGTCCCTGAGCCTCGCCAAGTTGCGGCTTCGCTCCTCGTTCTCGTTGGAGTCGGCGGTTACGCTTTCATGAAGCGTAAAAAGACGCCAGTCGCGGTTTAATAAAACCGAATTCGATTTCTTGTGTTTCTCAAGACCCGGTCAAATGTTGGCCGGGTCTTTTTTTGCAGATTTAAAAGATGAGCCAGACCGAGCCTGAGGGCGAAATCACCGAAACACTCAAACCCAAGCGCCGTTTTCTGCGCTTCGTGGTGAGGATCGTGGTGCCGTGTTTGGTGCTGTGGATGTGCTGGACTGGCGCTTCCAAGGGGTATCGCTGGTTCAAGCGATATCAGGCCTCGCGTCTGGCGGTGATGGCGGAAAATTACGCCAAAAAAGAGAAGTGGTCGGAGGCCGTGATGAGCGCCGATACGGCATTGAGTTTGAATCCTCTCCAACCGCAGGCGCTCCGATTCATGGCGGAAATCATGGCGGCCCAAGGGCGCTTCAATGAGGCGATGGAGCTTTACGGACGACTTTTTTTTAGCGGCAGAGGGACGTTGGAGGATTTGAAGTTGCAGGCCTTGAATGCCGTGCGCGCGGGTTACAACGAACCCGCTGAGTATTTGGCTACGCTGGTCGCCGAAAGGGGGGAACCTGGTTTCCCTTATATCGTCAAAGCCGAAATTCATTCTGTGCGTGGGGAAAAAGCCCAAGCCCTCGAGCAACTGCGCAAAGCGGTGGCGGTCTCCCACAGCAACTATACCAGCATGGTCTTGGTTCGCTTTCTTCTCGCCAACAAGCAGGTGAGGGAGGGAGACCCTGAGGTCTATGGACTGCTTTGGAAAATGAAAAAGGGCACGGACGAGATCGCGTTGGACGCGCTCAGTATGGGATTGGCGGCCAATATCGTGCCACGGGAGGCCCGTCTTGAATGGTTGCAAAAAATCCGCTCCCATCCGATCAAGCGGGCGAAGTCCCAGTTGCTGGCTGACACAGCCGAAGTCGAAATCGACCCGGCATCAAAACCCCGCGTGGTTGCGGTGGCAGGGTGCCCCCAGCGAAGCGCTGGGCCTTCTGTCAGTCCAAGAAGCTATGTCATCCGCTGCCACGATGAGGTCTTGGATCGACGCCGCGGCGGCTCTGGGTCACTGGGAGGAGATGGCCAAGGTGCTTGCCACGCCCGGAAACCCGCTCCCCGCCCACATGGCAATGATCTACAATGCCCGAGCCCTCAAAATGAGCGGTCATCAGCCCGAGGGCGATGCCCTATACCGCGCGGCTTTGGAAAAATACAAAGACAAGTATGAGGAAACCTTGGCGATACTTGAATACCTTCAGCGCAGCGGTGAACACGGGCTCTGCGACGAAACTCTCAAGCCCCTCCTAGCCCGTCCGGAATCGGCCTTGGAAACGTTGAGTCGCCTCATTCCCGTCGTGCAGGATCAACGCGATAGCGTCCGCCTCAGGCAGATCCTCGCCCTCGCGCAGGCCGAGCCCTCACTGGCTCAAAACACAGCCATTCTCAATGATGTCGATTACCTCGAGCTCGTCTTGGGCCGCCAGATCGACCTCAAGAAAATCGAGGCCCGCTTTGAGGTGTCCCCTGAGGATATGCCCACCCGCTTCACCTATGCGCTGGCTTTGCTCAAGGACGGGAAAAAATCTCAGGCACTGAGCCTGCTCATGAAAGACCTTGTGCCGCTGGGCCAGTTGACCCCATCGCAACTGGCCATCCTTTCGCAAGCACTCGCTCTCAACGGCAAAAAACAGGACGCTATCGCGGTGGGATCCCTTATTCCGGCAGCTCGACTTTCCGCGCAGGAGATCGAGATGCTGGCCAAAAGCCTGCAGTAGCGGTGAGCCGCTTTTGGTGGTCCACCTCCGTTTCTGGTTGCCACAAGATTGACCAACTCGGCCACTGTCTCTAATAAATCGAGCGCGATTATGAATCCTACAACAACAGCCTACGGGACGTGGAGCGGCGGACGGTTTATGCACTTTGGAGAGACCCT
>RFZT01000253.1 GCA_009920585.1 bacterium | reverse complement strand
AGACTCACGATCACGAATTGACGAAATCAAACGCGCGGGTTTAGGTTAATTCAAATGCCCGCTACCGGAAAACCCAGACCGACATCCCTTGCGGCGAGGCGTAGCAAATCGGCTACGGATTCGCGCTTAAGCGAGTTGCGTCGGCTGGAGGGGATGTCTGTCGAGCAACGCATCCACGCCGCCCTCACGATGAGCCGCCGCTTTTCCTGGCTCAAACCGACCTCCAGCAATTAAGTGGAGGATTCGGAATCCATTCTCCATGCGGCAGAAGACGTGCTCGGCCTATTGCAAAAGCACGGGATCGATGCTGTGGTGATCGGTGCCGTGGCATTGGCCGCGTACCACTATGTCCGCCAGACCGAGGATATTGATTTGGGCGTGAATGCCGACCTTCACGACTTGCAGGCGCTTGCCGCCTCACTGAAATCCGCAGGCTACTCGGTGGAACTCCGTGAGCCCGATGCGCAGGATTCCCTCGGGGGAGTCATTGATGTGCGGGGACACTTTGGCCTATTGCAAATCGTCAGCTTCGCGGGGCGGTTTTCGGCCGTGATCGAGGATGCGTTGGAGGCAGCCACCCTGCGTGTGCGTGAGGGCAGCCCCCTCAAGATTGTGCCACTCCCCCATCTCATCGCCCTCAAGCTTTATGCAGGCGGGCACAAATCCCAAGCTGACATTGTGGAATTGCTGGAACGCAATCCGGGGCTTGATCTTGATGCAGTGCGCTCGCTCTGCCGCAAGTATCGCCTGCGAGGTCTTGAGGAACTCATCGAAGAAGCCGACTTAAATGAGAAGGGTTGAGGAGTCGGTAGATGCCACGCCGGCGGCGGCCGTCAATTTAGGCGCGCTTTTGACTCGCAGACTTCGGAGCGGAGAGATAGAGCCGCTTTTTTGATTCAAAGGAGCCTGCGGCGCGGGAGTCGGACGGCGGCGGCGCGCCGTCCCTACCCTTGGATCGATGGGCGATTGACGTGCGAGGTCGTCGATGAGCTTGCAGCGCAAATGGTGCAGCAGCACCTTCGTAAAAATTGGTAGGGATGCCGCGCCGTCGGTGTCCCCTACTTCAGGCGCGGCTGCGCCGCTTCGGGGATGTCGAATAAAGGCCGAGGGGATTTGTGTCTCCCTGCGTGGGGTTTTTAGAGGGAGTTGTAATTTTTAAACACCCTCGACGGAGCCAGCCCTCAATCGGAAGAAGCCCTCTGCCGTGCGCGTGGTCGCGGTCGCGACCTCCTCCAGCGAGCAACCGCGCACGGTCGCGATTTTTTCAGCAACGAGGCGGGTGTGGGCGGGTTCGCAGCGTTGGCCGCGATGGGGAACGGGGGCTAGGTAGGGACAATCGGTTTCGACCATGAAGGCATTCGCCGGAATGGAGGCCACGACTTCGCGGACGAGTTCCGCATTTTTAAAAGTGATGATGCCGGTGAAGGAAACGAGGTGACCGAGATCGAGCAGTTCTTGCGCTTGGGCGGGGGTATTTCCAAAGCAGTGAAAAACCGCCCGCAAGCGTCCCGTGAAGGGCTTCAGAATATCCAACGTATCATCCCACGCGCTGCGTTGGTGGACGACGACATTGAGTCCGAGATCCGCTGCGAGTTCCAATTGCGCTTGGAAAGCCTCGGCTTGCGCGGCCTTGTAAGCGCCATCGATGATCGCCGCCTCGGTATCGCTCGCCATTTCCGCCTGAAGAGCGCTGAGCGCGGGCGAGGAGGAAAGTTGCTCGGAGGGGAGGCGGTAATAATCCATCCCCGTCTCGCCGATCGCGGCGACCTTCGGGTGGGCGGCCAGCTCGCGAAGCGCGGGGAGCCAGTCGCCGGTTTCCTCACTGACATTGGTGGGGTGCAATCCCACGACGGCATAAACGGAATCGTATTTCTCAGCGAGCGCCACCGCCCGCCGGCTGCTCTCGATCCCCGTACCGATGCTAATGATGCGAGTGACGCCAGCCAACCTCGCCGCCTCAATCACGGCAGGGAGATCATTTTGAAAATCCGGATAGTCGAGGTGAGCGTGCGTATCGATGAGCATGGCGAGCATGCTGGGGCGATTCGCCGTGGAGATTCAAGCTCGGGGGTGGAATTTTTTGATCACAGCAGCGAGGCCGCTTTTTTCCACATGGGTATAAACCTGCGTGGTCGAGATGTCCGCATGCCCGAGAAGCTCTTGGATGATGCGAAGATCGGCTCCGCCGCCAAGGAGGTGCGTGGCAAAGCTGTGCCGCATGAGGTGGGGATAGACATTGATCTGCAATCCGGCACGAGCCGCGTATTTTTTGATCAACTGCTGAATCCGCTCGGGCGTGAGCTTGCGTCCGCGAACCGATAGAAAGATCTCCGCGCCGCTGCGCTTGGAAACCAGGCTTGGCCGCTCTTTCTCCAGATACAGGCGAATCGCGTCCCTCGCCGGCGCCCCCACCGGCACGAGGCGGGTTTTGTTTCCCTTGCCGGTGATGCGAATGAAACCGGCATCGAGTTCGATATTTTCCAATCGCGCAGAACAAAGCTCCGAGACCCGAAGGCCGCTGGAATAGAGGAGTTCCAACATCGCGCGGTCGCGCAGCCCAAGCGGATCCTCCGCTCTGACGCTCTCCAGCAATTTGAGCACATCGGAGGCGTTCATGGTTTCCGGAAGGGATTTTTCCGGACGCGGCAGAGTGAGTGTTTCGGCGGGGTTTTCCGGCCACTTGTGTCGCGAAGCCAGGAAGCGAAAAAAGATTCGCACCGCTACGGCTTCGAGTCGCACCGAGGACGCCATGAGCCCAGAGCGTTTGCGAAAAACCAAAAAGTCGGTGATCTGTTGCGGCTCTACGGATCGCCAATCGTTCGCCGACGTGTTTTTTTGTATCCAATCACAAAACCCCTCCAGCGAGCGCTGGACGGAGAGTTGGTAATTCGCGGAGAGCCCGCGCTCGGTGGCAAGATACATGAGAAACTCCTCAATTTCCGCTGTCATGGCTTGCCCGTTCCGATCATGGAGCGTATTCACGTCTTTACTTCATCAAATGCCAATTCCGGATTTTCAAACCCTCCTGCATCCGTTACGCTGGATGAAGTCGAGCCTGACATGAAACTCCCAGTATTTTTTACGTGTATCTTGATAGTCCTAGCGATGGCCGGTTGCGCCACTCCCAAAAAAGATTCGCCCGAAGCCAAACCAAAACCGGAAGCGGCGGCGAAGAAAGTCCCGATTTCTTGGCCGTCGTGGTTGAAATTCCCTAAAAAGACCCCACCGCCGCCATCGGCTACCCCGATTGATTGGGCAGGCGTCATTCGACTGGTGAATGAGGATGATCGTTTTGTGCTCATTCAGGCCCAAGGAGTCAAGGGAGTCATTGCAGGGGAAAAATATCTTTGTATTCGCGACTCAGCGGAAACAGGCGTTTTGCGCATGACGGCGCTTAAGAATCCCCCTTTTCTGATCGCTGATATTCTCAGTGGTGATCCCCGTGCTGGCGATAGGGTTTACCTGCCCAGCCCCACTGTGGTCGGTCCAATTCAGCCGCCCCCTCCCTAACCCGTGATTAGCGGCTCTTGCTCAAAATTCTTTTCACCGGCAAATCGTTGTCTAATGTCACTTGCTGATCAGTAAAACAACTACCACGTTTCCTATGCTCCTTAGAGACACCCGCACCCTTGCCGCTTTTTTGTTTTTGACCATTCCCGCCGTGTTGGCCCAATCGCCGTCACCGAGCCCGGAGTTTAAAGACCTGCCCGCGCCGCCGCCCT
>RFZT01000252.1 GCA_009920585.1 bacterium | reverse complement strand
CGGGTGTCCCTGACGAGATAAGTGGACTTGTTTTGCGACTCGTGGAACGTGCGGGTGATCATTTCTGCCAGCAACCCCATAAGGAAGCAGATCACTCCAGTCATGAAGGAAATGACCGCCATCATTGGCAGCGGCGTGCCTGTAAAGAAATACCCGCGCGTCCGCATACATACTGACCAAGCGGCAAAGACGAAGGACGCTACAAAAAACATGAAGCCCCAAAATCCAAAAAGATACATGGGTTTGAGCATATATCGGTCGAGGAATCGCACGGTCAGGAGGTCCATGATCACCTTCAGCACACGTTCAAGCCCGTATTTGGAATGGCCGGTTTTGCGGGCATGGTGGTTCACTGGGATTTCTGTGATTCTTGCCCCGTGCCATTTCGCGTAGATCGGCAAAAAGCGGTGCATTTCTCCGTAAAGTCGAACCCCTTTGATCACTTCGGCGCGGTATGCCTTGAGCGAGCAGCCGTAATCATGCAGCGACACTCCCGAAACAAAGGAAATGAGCTTGTTTGCAAGGATGCTCGGGAGATTACGCTGAAGCGCGTTGTCCTGCCGATCCTTTCTCCAACCGGAGCAAACCTCATAACCCTCATCGAGCTTCGCCAGCATGCGCGGAATGTCTTCGGGATCGTTTTGGCCATCGCCGTCGAGGGGAATGACCGTGGTTCCTTGGGCAAAGTCAAAGCCCGCCATCATGGCTGCGGTCTGTCCGAAATTTCGGCGAAAATGAACCACCTTCACCTCGGGATTTTGGGCAGCGAGTTCGTCGAGGATTTCAGCACTGCCATCTTGGCTACCGTCGTTCACAAAAATGATCTCCCATTTGCCAGGGTAATTTTTGCGCATCACGCCATGAACTTTTTCAAATAAGGGACGAAGAGCTTCGTGTTCGTTATATACCGGAACGGTGAGTGAAATCATGAAATGACAATGTCGTCTCGGCAATCAAGCCGGCGCGATCCGCTATCGGCAGGCGGCCGAGGGGATAAGTTAATTAGTCGGATACGTGCGCACGTAGTCATAGCGCGTCTCGAAGCCCAACTCAGGCGGGAACTCGGAGTAACCGGAATTGATCCAAGGAATGTCGCTTTGGTATGGAGGATAATACGTTCCCTTATGCATAGGGAGCGGAAACAAAGCCACCTCGTAAAGACCAAAGCCCAACCGCGCCAGCATGCGACCGGTGCCACGAACGACACCGTAACTGAATGCAGAAGCATTGCCTTCAAGGTCGTTGATAGCCCCCATTTGGAAGGGAATTTCAGTGATCCCATAGACAATGTTGCCTAGACCACGGCCGAGCTTGCGGGTCGGACCGTAATCCGATGCGGGCGGAGCCTGAATGTCGGCGTGAGCCGCAGTGGCCAGCATGACCAAGAGGAGGGAGCAAAATAGGGCCTTCATGACCCCCATTTAGGTAGTCATGCCCTCAATCATCAAGAAAAAAACTCCGACTTATTAGTGATGCCTGAATCCAATCCCTTGGATTTTTTTCGTGCGCGGGTGTGGCTGGTTCTGATTAGAGTCCCCAACTCACATGGAACAAAAAACACTTACGATCGGACTACCCTCCGGCAGCTTGATGGAGCCGACCATTGCGCTTTTTGCAAAAGCGGGCTACGCGATCAGCGGTTCCAGCCGCTCCTACCGGCCATCGGTGGATGACCCCGAGTTGCGCATTCGACTTTTGCGTGCACAAGAAATCAGCCGCTACATTGAGCATGGCTACTTGGACTGCGGCATCACGGGCTATGATTGGGTACAAGAAAATGAATCCCATCTGGAAGAGGTGGTGAAACTCCCTTACAGCAAAGCAACCTCAAATCCGACCCGATGGGTGCTCGTTGTTCCCGAAGATTCACCGGTAAAAAGCGTTCACGATCTCGAAGGAAAACGCGTCGCAACGGAAGCCGTTGGGATCACGCGACGGTTTTTTGAGCGCGCTGGAGTGAAAGTGGAGGTCGAATTTTCTTGGGGTGCAACAGAGGTCAAAGTCCCCGATCTGGTGGATGCCATTGTGGACATCACGGAGACCGGATCCTCGCTCCGCGCAAACAAGCTTCGCATCGTGGACACCCTCATGGAATCTTATCCTGCGCTCTACGCGAACACTTCCGCATGGGCTGATGAATGGAAGCAATCGAAGATCAAAAACCTCGCGCTTTTGCTCAAAGCCGCCCTCGCCGCTCGCGATCTCGTAGGGTTGAAAATGAACCTTCCTGAGAAAAGTCTGAAAAAATTGCTTGAGGCCTTGCCCGCGTTAAGAAATCCTACCGTTTCGCCTTTGGCCCAACCCGAATGGGTTGCCATAGAAACCGTGATCGAAGAAAAAGTCGTCCGCGAGATCATCCCGAGTCTGAAAACCCTCGGGGCCGAAGGAATCATCGAATATCCACTTAACAAAGTGGTCCATTAAGCAAGTAAGCAGTCCCGAAAAATCATGGGTTCATTAAAGAAGACGAGAAAAGCTAAAATCGCGAAACACAAACGCCGCAAGCGTATGAAAGAAAACCGCCATAAGAAGCGGTTGCGCTACAAGTCCTAATTTAGGACTCTCTACGCGCAGCGGCCAAAAAAGGCGTTTCCATCTGCTTTTTACCGAGTTTTGGAAACGTCTGACCCGTTTAAAAATGTCGGGACACTTTATCCGCCAGTCTGCATTTTCACTTCAGGGAAGATCTTCCTTTATCAACAAAGCGAAGGCTATTTTTCTGCTTGCTTGCCTCGGTTTTTCAGCCTGTAGCTCACCGCCTCACGCTGCCAAACCTGATGCCTCCTCGCAACCTGTTGCCAAGATTTCCAACTCCACAACAAAACGGGAAGTTGATCATCCTTCGCGCAAACACTCGCTATTCCGACCGCTGTCGCCGACTTTGACTTCTGCATCGAAGGAAGCGGCACTTCCAGTACCGCCGTACTCCACAGCATCTCTCGTTGCGACCTCCCTAGGTTCATCCTATCAGATTTTAAATAACGGACCGGATTTGCTTTCGGTTTGTCGCTCTCCTCGTGCGACCAAAATCAGATCCTCTCTTTTTGAGGAAGCGATCGTACTCGCTAAAATTCGCAGCGTCCTCAAGCAGGAGTTCCCGAAAAAAACCGCCAATTCAAACGAGGTTCAATTTCATGAGGGAGCGGCAGCTATTTCATTCCATTCGGATACACCTGTCAAAGCGGCTACCTCGGCCATCGTCAGAATACTCGGCATCAGTGGAGTCAATCGCGTGGATGCGAGATTCCCCTCACCTTCCTCATCAGTTCCAAAAAAATAAAACGCGCAGCGTATTATCGAAATTGCGTGATTGCAGACGGTCGAGTTGGTGTTTAAAATCGCGGGCTCAAAACCGCCAGATGAATATCCACGAATACCAAGCCAAAGAACTCCTCGATAAATTCGGTGTCGCCAACAGTCCAGGTGGCGTCGCCTCTACCCCAGAGGAAGCAGAAAAAATAGCCGCCTCTCTTGGAACCGACCAACTCGTCATCAAAGCCCAAGTGCATGCAGGAGGACGAGGAAAAGGGACATTCAAAAACGGATTTAAAAGTGGTGTTCATCTTTGCAAGACACCCGCGCAAATCCGCGAGGTTGCTGCCAACATGCTTGGTCAAACACTCGTCACTCATCAAACGGGAGAAGAAGGCCGCGTCGTCCGCAAGGTACTCGTGGCGGAGTCCGTCGAGATCGAGCGTGAGTTGTATTTCGCTGTTCTGATTGACCGCGCCACATCCGCTCCCGTCATC
>RFZT01000251.1 GCA_009920585.1 bacterium | reverse complement strand
AGTAACGGTAGTTAAAGCGGGAACAACAACGCTCACGGTGAGCCAAGCCGGGAATACGAATTACAATGCAGCGACAAGTGTGACGCAAGTGCTGAGCGTCGCGCTGCCAGCGCCTGTGGTGGCGGCGGCAACGATTAACGGGACGGTTGGGCAGCCGCTGAGCGTGAGTATTAATGCGACAAAGGATATCAGGGTTCTTATATCGAAAGTATCTTCGATACATTCAATTGAGGACTTATACCAAAAGCAGCTTGCTTTTGTATTTTAGGAGAGGGGCACAGTGCGTCCCGCCTGTGTGTTTTGGCGTGTTTCTTGGTTCCACTGGGCAGTATGTGAGCAAGTAGCCCAGTCTCCACACGGCCGAGACGGGCATGCCTCCTTCTTTTGCGGTGCGAAGTCCAATTTCGGAGAGATATTATTTTATATATCCAAGTGATGGAAGAACCACCTAGCTCGAGTTTACAGCGATTGGTATAATCTTAAGGTGGTTTTCCTCGGGGTTTTGGTAGTCAGGTGGTAAAGAGAGCAGGAATCTTATCTGCCGCTGCTCTCTTGAAGTTGACTGTTCTTTACCCAGACAGACCAAGGGGTGCCCTGCGGTGGTTGTCCGAAAAGAGCCTCCAACACATCCGTACTGTCTCTATGAAGCGGGTGGGCGGGCTGGTCTGCTATGGATCCCAGAAAAGGCATGAGCAACTCGTGGGGACGGTTGAGCATATCGTTGAAGAGGACTTCGGCGGCCGGCTGTGGCAGTGAGTTGGAGGTAACCATCTTCGACCAAGTGGGGCAAACGGCGTCATCGGAAAGGTTCGCGATGTGGTGGGCTGCCTCGCTTTGGCGCTCGGCATCGAGTTTCGGCAGCATTTCGAGGAGTTTGTTCACGGCTCCGGTTAAATCCAAATTCTCATTGGATAGAACTTCAGAAATGGGGTCGGTTTCAGCTAATTCGGGCGGCTTTATTTTCGGCTTTGGAGAGGGGGTGGAGGTTGGTGGTGGAGAGATTTCAATCGTTGGCGTGCTTGTTTTGTTTGAAGATGCAAATGGGGTGTCAAAGCCCTTGGAAATTGTTTCTTCTTTTTGAAAAAAAACGAGGAATGCCAGCAAGGTCAAGGCGGCGATAAACAATCCCAAAATCCCAGCGAGAAGTTTTTTATTCGGCATGATTCAATAATTCAAAAACTGAATATGCAGGAATGCCCATATTTGGGAAGCCTTGGGTGAATGAAGGGTGCACGAGGGTGATGTTTTTCAGCCTTGCTTCAGTTCTTGGTTTTTTGTGCGAGAAAGTGCAGTGACTTAAACGCGGAGTGTGCTTACTATTGCTCTAGTGTATTTGCTTTTGCGCTTGAACAAACAAGTTCGTTTTGCGGTCATTTTGGCAATTTTCTTCTCGGGGCCGAGTGTTTTTGCCAACACGGTGGTGCGTTGCACGGGTAATCTTGGGGAGTTTGATATCCAACTTTTTGACGCCGAGAAGCCGAAGACCGTTGCGAATTTTCTCTCTTATGTGAAAAGCGGTGCCTTCAAGAACTCCATCATACATCGTAGTGTGCCGGGTTTCGTAGTGCAGGGTGGCGGTTTTTTTCTGGATGGAACATCGCTCCAACCTGTGTCGGTGCGGGGCGCGGTTGTCAACGAGCCTGGGATTTCCAACCTGCGCGGCACCGTGGCCATGGCGAAACTGGGTGGTGATCCGAATAGTGCAACGAACCAATGGTTCATGAATCTGGGAGATAACTCGGCGAACCTTGACGCGCAGAATGGTGGGTTCACCGTCTTTGGTGAGGTTTTGGGAAACGGCATGAACGTTGTGGATGCGATCGCGGCTTTAAAAATTTACAATGCCACAGCGCAGCTTGGAGCCACTTTCAGCGACCTACCTCTCCGCAATTCTTCTCTCACGGTGGAAAATCTCGTTCTTTTCTCTTCGGTTGTCGCGTTGCCTTCGGAGACTGTTGTTGTGGACTGCGACTTTTCGACCGGATGGAATGGATTCAGAGCTGGGTTTGCGGATCTGCCGGCGAACTATGATCCCCTTCAATACAATCTCATCGGCGACATCCGTGCGCTGCCGGCAAATTTAGGCGGTGGCGATGCGCTGTTTCTGTCGGGAGAAAATCACAGTGATGATCTCTGGATGTATGCGAAAAAAAAGATCACGGGACTCAAGCCAAATACCATTTACAAGATCACGCTGGATCTCGAGTTGGCGTCGAATGTGCCAGAGGGTCTAATTGGCGTTGGGGGATCGCCCGGCGAGAGTGTGTTTGTCAAATTAGGTGCTGCAACGAAGGAACCACGAGAGGTGGCTGACTCTCTAGCTTGTCTGCGAATGAACCTAGATAAAGGCCAGCAAGCCACAGGCGGTACCGCAGCAAAGATGGTCGGCAATATCGCTAAAATTGGAGATGCCACCGACCAATACGCGAGGATTTATCGTGATAACAGGGGGGCTACACAGGAGGTCACGTCATCCGCTGATGGATCGCTCTGGGTGTTTTTCGGCACGGATTCAGGGTTTGAGGCAACAACATCACTATACTACACGCGGTTAACGGCCATTCTTGTTCCGGTCTTCCTGCCGGGTGTATTCGTGGGGCAATTCAAAATGGGAGCAAAATGTGGGCAACTCGAAATTCAGGTGGCGAAAGGCAAGTCTTGGAGCGGAACGCTCATTCTCGAAGGAAATAAAACCAGTTTGCGTGGTGTTTTTGATTCAATTGGAGAATCGAACGTGTCTATCAACTTGCCGGCAGGCCTTATGGAGCTTGCGCTCAGCTCAACTCGTCTTATTGCAGCCACATTGCGATACAATGGGCAAGAAACCTCGTTCCTATGCTACCCCGCTCCGCGAACCGGAATCAATGGGCCCCTAGCGGATAAATCCATAAATGCGTTATTTGAAAGCCAGGGGGATTCCGGTCTTGCTTTTGGTCATGGTTTTGCTGTGGCAAAAGTCGCTAAAAACGGCGTCTTCAAATTCGCAGGCCGATTGGCAGATAGAACAGCCTTATCGGGTACTGCGCGCGCGGTGAAAGACGATACAGGCAAATGGATTTTACCAATAGCCTTCCCTCTGTCGGCCACGAAAGGCTTTTTGTATGGCCGGTCTGACATCGAAACTGCTCCTGATCTGAACGCCGCTCAATCGCATCTTGTTTCTCAGGAGCCTTTGGTCTGGATACGCCCCGCGAATAGCAAGGCAACCAATTTCAAGGCCGGCTTTGCTGAGAGGCTTGATGTGGTGGGCCGTGTTTGGAGTTGGACAAAAGGGACAAGCGTTTTGGGAGCGGTGACGACATGCAATCTCACGCTCGATGCCAATCGGGCAATCTTTGCTGGCTCTCTGACATTGAATGGAACGTGGAGTGCTTCGAATAAGCCTGCATGGAGCAATGCTCCTATGGCGTTTATCTTCAAGGTCGATCCGGCGACGGGAGCTTTTTCTGGCAAGCTTCCTCTTAGCAATGCCTCAAAGGCTGCAGTAACTCCGTTTCAAGGGTTGATGCTCAATCCAGGTGTTGCTCAAGGCGTCGAGCAGTTGCTGGGAGGCGGATTTGTAACGGGTGCGGAGGCATCTGGAATCATCGAAATCACTACTCCCAAACAATAAGCAGGGCCTTTTTTGCTTTGATCTTGAGGCCGGTCAGCTGCGACCGATACTCATGTATTTGAAGCCGGCGGCGCGTACTGTTTTTGGGTCCATGATGTTGCGACCGTCAAAGATGAGCGGTGTGTGCATCACTTTCATGAGTTCA